>JANQRM010000204.1 GCA_028284565.1 Anaerolineae bacterium
CAATGCGATTAGAGATGCAGGATAAGGTGACATATTGGTCAATGGATTCAAAGTTGTCGCGTAGTTCTGCCAGTGATAAATCAAGAGGTTCTTCGATCAAGCCAGAGACTTGCAATCGCCACGTTTCTTCTTCGATGACGGGTGGACGGGTGCTGATGTCAATACGGTAGTGGTCATCGAGTGGTGTGTATTCAAGACGTGTGCCGGGTGCGGGTTTTAAGGTGGCATCCGCATTGGGTAATTTGCCATCCATTGGCACATCGGCAACATCATCGCCTGCAATTTGGGGTGAGGGTGTGGAGGTATCCTCTTGTCCTAAGATAGCCCCTAATCCAGCCCCAATCACGGTTAAGGTTGCGGTTGCGCCACCGACACGGACGAGGAATTGGCGACGGTCTAGTGCTTGGGCTTCAGCATCAACTTTACCGTCGGCAGATGCTGTGACGAAGAGGTCATCATAAACCCAGTGAATAGCCATCCCCCATGCAAAGAAGAGAATGGCTGACCAGATAACGCTCAAGAAGGGGTCGGCAGTTGCGGTGACACCAACTGCAACTTGGAAGCTGATGACAATCAGTGGGAAGCCGACGAGGACACCCAGCAAGAGACCCGGATTGCGTCCCAAGCGTTGGGGGTTCTCCATGCGGTTCATTATAAAGAAGAAAACGGCTCCCGCGACAATGCCAATGGTCAAGAAGAGACCGAGTGCCATGAGTTGTTCAGCAAGTTTGGCTGTGGAGGAGGTTTCACCGAGATTGAAGGTCGTGATGATGGAAACCATCGTATCAATCCCGAAGGTGATGAGTCCGCCGGGGAGGTTGCGGGACATAAAATCGAAGACATCGAAAGGTACAAAGGGCAAGCCAGCAACTTGACTGCCTAAGAAAAATATCGCCATCAAAGGCAAGGTCAATAAACCACCGACCAAAGCTCCAACTAAAACATGCGGTTTCTTGTTCATCGTATTACTACACCTATTTCTATACCTACCTATTCATCAGTGTAGCGTTCTTTTCTTGCTTTCGGATTAATAGAATATGGGAAAATTGGGCGGTCAGGTCTACAATCAGGCGAAATTTGCATTCAAATCTTAAGAATTTATAAAATCAGTTCAGAAATGCGTGGTCATGATTGTCGTGGATGCTCATCAAGATATTGCGTGGAATATGACTGCATTTGGTCGAGATTACCGAATGCCCGTGCTACAAACACGCCAACGTGAGGTTGGGAATCCGTATGGGGTTGCGATGTTGGGCTTGCCCGATGCCTTGTTGGGACGGGTTGCGATTGTCTTCTCGACACTCTTTGCTGAACCTGCGAATTCAACCTTGCCCAAGCTAGGGAACGAATCGTTTTATAACAATTCCAAAGAAGCCTATGACATTGCGATGACTCAGTTGGATGCCTATAAACGACTGGTGGATGCTGATGAACGGGTGTGCCTGATATTCACGCAACAGGACTTGGATGCGGTGTTAGCAACATGGGATGAAGACCGTCCCATTGGTGAACGTCAACAGGGCTTGGTTGTCCTGATGGAAGGCGCAGACCCTATTCTTGAGCCGAAGCAATTTGAAGAATGGTACGAACAGGGGGTGCGGATTGTTGGTCCTGCTTGGGCAGGGACACGCTATTCGGGTGGTACAGGGTACCCCGGTTCATTAACTGCACTGGGTTATGAATTGCTTGAAGTCTTGGCGAGTTACCATACCATTCTGGATTTGTCACATATGGCAGAGCGTGCTTATCTAGAAGCTCTTGACCGTTATGAGGGTGTAGTCATTGCCAGCCATAGCAATCCCCGACGCTTCCGTAATTCTGACCGCCACCTGACGGATGAAATGATCCTTCGCCTCGCTGAGCGTGATGGGGTGATTGGCATTGTGCCATATAATCGCTTTCTTTCTGAATCATGGCTTCCGAAGAACCCGCGCTCGCTAGTTTCTATATCCCTCGTCTTGGATGCAATCGACTATATTTGTCAACTCACGGGGAGTTCGAGGCATGTGGGGATTGGAAGTGATTTTGATGGCGGGTTTGGTGCAGAGGCTACTCCAGAAGAGTTGGATACAGTGACTGATTTGTGGTCCATTGGCAAAGGTCTGCAAGCACGCGGTTATCCTGAGGACGATGTATCTGCCATTTTGGGTAGAAATATGCTTCGACAATTGCGCGCGAGTTTACCTATTTAGGTTATTAGTGATCAGTTGTTGGTTTTTAGTGCATTGCGAGTGCAATGATGGTGAGTGATTATCAATTGAAATTTAACAGCTGGAAGTCTTCTCGAATTCCTGAGGTTTTCGAGCATTATCAGCTTCGAGTTTATTAATGATAATGTGTGCAAATTACCAAATGTTTAGGGAGCAATTCGTTTGTCTGCCACTACATCTCGAAGGTCACAATTAGGTTCTTGATATGGGACGTTTTGCACAGGTTGGGATTGCGATTGGCGCGTTGGGGATTGTGATTGCCTTGATGGGCTTATTCCCAACAGTTACTGGGGCACCCCCAACTCCCGGTATCGGTATTGTACAGGTGATGATGCTCTTGTTTGGACATGCGCTCTTGATTATTGGTGCCTTGGTGTATGCCAAGTTCACCTTCTATCTTGGTGTGTCTTCTACACTTGCTCAGCAGATTGGGATTCGGTTGGCATTGACGGGAATCGTTTTCGCGGCATTGGCAGGCTTGGCGGACATCTTTGGCTTTGGAACACATCTTCGTACTGATGACTCCGATATTTTCTTTGGTTCATGGCAGGCGTTTGGTTTGCTGGCTAGTTTTGGATTGTCTTCTATTGGGGTGATGGTTTATGTGGTGGCTGGTGTCTTCCAGGCGAGTCGCACACAAGACGATACGCTCCCTGCTCGCCCTTCACTTGAGGCATTTATGTTGGAGGATGAAGACGACGACCCTTCCCCAAACGATTAGCCCTCTCATCTTCTCTTAAATTTCACCTTATGTACCGCTAAAAAACGATTAAGTTTCATCTCATTCACTTTCCATATATTGATTGTCGAAGCGCGTAACCTGCTATTTAGGGGGAGGCTCGTATGTCATGTCTAATGAGCAAGTTGCGTTTCATGCGTCTATCAATCTTCCACGAAAGGAACTTGTTCAATGCGTAAACTTTCCGTTCTATTTACTGTGTTGGCACTTATCGTGCTAACGATTGTGCCATTACAAGCACAAGATCAAACGATTGCCGATATTGTCGTGGCTTCTGCTAGTGCAGACGAAGCCGAATTCACGATCCTATTAGCCGCTGTTTCCGCCGCTGACCCCGGCATCTTGGAAGCCCTCAGCAATCCAGATGCTGACTTAACTGTGTTTGCACCTACCGATGCCGCTTTTGTCGCCTTGCTTGAAGGACTCGGCATGTCTGCTGAAGATGTTTTGGCAAATACCGACTTGTTGAACGCCACACTCCAATATCATGTTCTTGATGGGGCTGTATTCGCAGAAACCGTTGTGACACTTGACGGTGCATCTGTTCCCACACTCCAAGGTGAAGAACTGACCATTACTGTCAATGATGATGGCGTTTTCTTGAATGATACCGTCCAAGTCGTCCAAACCGATATTGCAGCCAGCAATGGTGTGATCCATGTGATTGATGCAGTTCTCGTTCCTGAAGCTGTCACGATGATGCTTGGTGATGACATGATGGGCGACGACATGATGATGGATAGCGTTCATATTCGTGTTGCGCACTTCTCACCCGATGCACCTGCTGTTGATGTGTATGTGAATGGTGAAATTAGTGCAGTGCAAGGTTTGGAATTCCCAAGCATCACCGACTGGATTGAACTCGAACCCGGAACGTACAATGTTGCTGTTGCTCCTGCTGGCACATCCATTGACGATGCTGTGATTGGTCCTGCAGACTTTGACTTGCCCTCTGGCGCATGGATTACCGTCGCCGCGATTGGCTCAGTTGAAGGTGGCACCTTAAGTCCGGCAGTCTTGGTAGAAGATTTTGAAGACCTTGGCGAAAGTGATGCCCGCGTGAATGTATTCCACGCCATTGAAGGCGCACCAGCTGTTGATGTCCTCGCTGGTGGCAATCCCGTGATTACCCAATTGGGCTACCCCGGCACACTCGGTAACAATGACGGATTATTCTCCATTGATGTTCCAGCTGGGAGCTATGACTTGAGCGTGGTTGCATCTGGCACAACAACCGAAATCCTCGACCTGTCTGGCACGGAATTGTCCGCGAATACGATTTACTTCGTTGCCGCTGTCGGCACACCAGATGCTCCACAAGTTGCCCTCGCCGCGACCCATTTGGATGACATGATGGGTGACGATATGATGGACGACAACATGGACGATATGGATGATGACATGATGATGAGTGATACGATTGCTGACATCGTGGTTGCCTCTGCTGGCGCAGACGACGCTGAATTCACCATCCTCTTAGCTGCTGTTTCCGCCGCTGACCCCACCATCCTCGAAGCTCTGAGCAATCCTGATGCTGACCTGACTGTGTTTGCTCCCACCGATGCCGCTTTCGTTGCACTCTTAGGTGACCTCGGCTTGGAAGCTGGCGACTTGTTGGCGGCGACGGAAGTTGTGGACACTACCCTGCTTTACCATGTGATTGAAGGTGCTGTATTTGCAGAAACCGTTGTGACACTTGATGGCGCATCCGTCCCGACCTTGCAAGGTGAAGAAATCAGCATCACAGTGAATGATGAAGGTGTATTCTTGAACGAAACCGTTCAAGTTATCCAAACCGACATCGAAGCGAGTAATGGTGTGATCCATGTGATTGATGCAGTTCTCGTTCCGCAAGCAACTCTGGACTTGCTCGGTGGCTAATTCAGCAACTCGATTAAGTTAAGCAAATGAGTGGCTCTTATGGGTCGCTCTTTTTGATTCCGGATTGAGCATCGGCGAGCTGATCTGGGGTATTGAGATTGGTAAAGGAACGTCCGTCAGGGTCAATCGCTTGGTAGTCGGATTCATCCAGATAGCGAATCTTGACCGACTCATAAAAGCCGATGACCTTGAGCCGATTGGCATCGAGTTTTTCGCGTATATAGGGTAAGCAGGTCTTTTTGTAGAGCGCATGGAGTCCCTGTGGATAACCGTCTATACGCGGGACAACGACATCATGGTCTGTGCAAAGATTTAACATCAATAGCAAAACGTCAGGATTTACAAAGGGCATGTCGCAAGCGATGACGAGAGTGTAATCGGATGGGTTTTCATGAATGGCAGTATATATCCCCCCTAATGCGCCTTTATCGGACAGAATATCACTGACCACACGTAAGCCGAGATGCATGTAATCGTCGGGTCGGTTGGTGCCGATGAAGGTTTCGGTTTGTCCTAAGTCGGCAGTACGCGAGATGACATGCTCTATAAGTGGTTTGCCATCGAGTTCAACAAAGGACTTATCTTGTCCCATACGGGAGCTTTTGCCACCTGCCAATATTGCAATTGAGAAATCAAGCATCTTAGTGAATGAACTGAGTCGGGTCTTTGATGGCTCCACGTTCATCGAGTGGGATATCTGCACCGTCGCGGAGTGGTGCATCGCTTTTCTCTAGCTTGACCGCCGCCATCTTGAAATCGGGAATTTTGGCTTTGGGATCCATCTTATCGAGTGTGAGCAGGTTCGCCGCCGCCTCGACAAAGTGGAAAGGCAAGAATACCGTTCCCACTGGGGAGCGTCCGGTTACCATCACCCGACAGACCACACTTCCACGGCGTGATGTCACTTGTACCCAATCGCCAGAAACCAATTGTAGATTATGGGCATCGTCGGGGTGCATCTCGATAATCGGTTCGGGGAAGGCTTCTTCCAGTTTGGAGCGACGGGTCATCGTCCCTCCATGCCAATGAAATAGCACACGCCCTGTTGTCAGATGATAAGGATAGTCATCATCGGGTAGTTCACTATCTGTTCCATATTCCAATGCCCAGAATTTGCCTTTACCACGCGGAAACCCATCTTCAAAGAGATAGGGTGTGCCGGGATGATCGAGTGAGGGACAGGGCCAATGAACACCGCCTTCTCGGTCAATACGCTCGTAGGTGATGCCATAGAAATCTGGTGTCACGGCGCGCATCTCTTCCCAAATTTCCTCAGCATCAGCGTAATCAAAGCCTGCACTGGTGGTAAAACCGAGTTTGGCTTCCATGCGTTTTGCCCATTCACACATGATTTGCCAATCGGGAAGAGACTCTCCGACTTGGGGCAAGGCTTGCCGGACACGCTGAATGCGTCGGTCACTGTTGGTAAATGTGCCATCTTTCTCCGCAAAACTCGCAGAGGGCAAAATTACATCTGCCATCTCGCCTGTTTCATTGATGAAAATGTCGATGCAGACGAGTAAATCGAGGGCTTCAATCGCGTGTTGGGCGTGGGACAAATTCGGTTCGCTCATCATTGGATTTTCCCCCATGACAATCATCGCCCGAATGTTGCCTGTCAATGCCCCATCCACCATCTCGGTGACAGTCAGTCCAGGGTCGGGAGACAATGATGTGTGCCATGCCTGCTCGAATTTCGCTTGAGTTTCAGGGTCATTAACCTTTTGATAGGCAGTGTAGACGTTCGGCAGTCCACCACTGTCGGAGCAACCTTGTACGTTGTTCTGACCACGAAGCGGGTTGAGTCCTGTGCCTGCTTTGCCGACGTGTCCAGTCATGAGCGCAAGGTTGGTCAAGGAGAGCGCATTGTCCGTACCATGCACGCTCTGGCTGATGCCCATGCCCCAATAAAATGCCGCGCGTTCTGCTGTGCCATACATCCGTGCCGCTTTGCGAATATCTTCTGCCGGAACACCACTGATTTCTTCTGCCCATTCTGGGGTACAGTGTTCAAGGGATTCGATATATTCATCGAAGTCTTCCGTGCGGTCTTTTATGAAGTCCTTGTTATATAAACTTTCGGTGACAATCACATGCGCCATTGCCTGGAAGACTGCGACATCGGTTCCCGGTTTTTGCCTGAGCCAGAGGGTCGCAAAGTCGGTCAGTTCAATCTGACGGGGGTCGATGACAATGAGTTTCGCACTATTTTGACGAACCGCCTTCTTGAGAAAGAGGCTAATTACGGGATGGGTTTCAGTGGTGTTGCTTCCAGTGACAATGAAGGTGTCGAGATTTTCCATCTCGGCAATGCTATTGCTCATCGCGCTGGAGCCAATCGCCAATTGCAAACCCGTCACACTGCCAGCATGACAGAGGCGCGCACAGTGATCAACGTTGTTCGTTTTGAGGACAGCGCGTACAAATTTCTGGAAGACGTAGTTGTCTTCGTTAGTAGCTTTGGCACAAGCGTAGGTCGCTACACTATCGCCACCACTTTCTTGGACGATGGTCGCCAATTTGTCGGTGATAAAGTTTAGGGCTTCGTCCCATGTTGCCTCGCGGAAATTGCCTCGCTCGCCATCCCGAATCAGGGGTTTGGTTAAGCGTTTAGGATGGGTAGCAAAATCTAAACCAAAGCGACCCTTCACACAGAGATTGCCGTAATTGGGTGCGGAATCAAAGGGGGCTTCCACGCGATAGATGCGGTCAGATTGCACATGCAAATTCATCTGACAACCAACTCCACAATAGGGGCAGGTCGTGCGAACAACACGGTCTGGGGCAATGGTGGAAACCATAGTATTTTTCACTCCAAATCTCATTTGCTGTGATTATACAGCATGTGGTCAATAGTGACGAAAAAAGCGACCCGATATGAGTCGCCTTTTGTGTTGATTGCCTGTTTATAGATTAGCATCCGCCTTGTTGGAGGATGTAATCGATGGTGGTGAAGTTGTCGCTCTTGTCTGTCTCTGGCACTTGGTTGCTACTATCAATCGTGAATTGGAGCGTGTGCGTCTCCCCAAAGAAGGCATCCACTGTAATGGGAATAATGCCCGTGAAGCTCTGCCCCGGTTGAAGCACTGGGAATCCACCAATTGTCTGTTCAACGACGGAGCCACTGCCTGTATGAATATCGGTTACGCTGATGACCCCACTTGAAGCGGTTGCGGTTGTACCGTTATTTTCAATCGTCACGTTAATCGTGAAGGTTTGATTACAGACAGGTGGAGATGGATTGGTAACCACCGCGGTAAAATGCAGATTGGCAGATGTCACAGGTGTTGCTGTTGCTAATGGTGTCGCTGTGGCAGGCGGAGTCGGTGGTGGTGGCGGGTCAACACGGGTGAGTCCTTGTAGATTACCCGATGCTTGTACAGTGGTTGGGGAGATGAATCCGCGTCGTCCATTATCGAGTTCCACATAGAACCAACCCGTTCCAAAGCTACTAATACCAATCACTTCTGCACTATCCCCGGCGAGTAAAAAGCCCACTCTATCGTATTCAACGCCATCACCTGCACGGACATTGGCATCGACTACGGCGGTTACTTGGGGACGACCTGAAAAGGCAGTTGGAGTCGGTACGAGTGTCGGGCGACCACTGGATGCTGGTGTATTGGTGACAGATGGGGAATCGAGATCATCTATATCTAAGAAAGGTGGAATTTCATTCTCGACCCGTAACGGACTCACACGGAAATGATCGCGTGTGCCATCACTGAGGTTGACGGTTAGGCGGATTTCATAAAGACCATCGGGTGTAATTTCAGTGTTCCATGTCCCTAATACATCAGCGTTGATGGCTTGTGTGCCAGGCAATGTCGCCGGAAACCACGGGCGATTTGGTGGTGGGTCTTCTTCAAGAACGATGGGACGGAATTCCACAAAGTAGCTGGTCATTGACACTAAATTAATTGACCCACGAATTTCAACTTCTCCGCGTAGGGTGTAAACAGGTGGCGGAAAACTAATCTGAAAATCGGGGTCTTCGGGTTCGTCGGTTGGGAAAATATCTTGGGCTTGTACCCATGCACCCATCAGCAGTGTGCCGATGAGTAGAATCAAAAAAGCGAGACGTTTCTGCATGTTGTTTTATCCTGTTGTAATGGCTTCCACACGCTCTATCATAGCGACAATTTTACCTGACGCACTGGACGCTTGACCTACGCAAAGGGTATGGTCTTGGCAAATGTGGGTTTCATTTGCTAAAATTGTAAAGAAATGAACAAATTTAATATTTCTTTATGTTTCAATTTGAAGAGTTGCACTATACTAGTCTTGTATAGTTGATTCATGTGAGATAAACAATGGCAAGCACGTTAACCCACACTGATCTCATTCTCATTCAAGCACGTCAACTGATTAATCAAGAGCGTTATGTTGAAGCGCGCGATTTGCTGGAAGGGGTAGACCACCCCAAAGCGAAAAAATGGTTGGCAAGTGTTGAAGAACTGATTATTGACCTGCGCGATGTTGAGCCGGATGAATTGCCCTTCTGGATGCTGGAAGGCGATTTGTTGATGGGTGAGCAATTAGACCGTACCGATTTACATGAACCTGAATTCCTGACCAAACAACGACTTTCCGAAGCGCATAAAGAATATCAGAAACGAGT
Organism: Anaerolineae bacterium; assembly: GCA_028284565.1. Next base: position 9,452 of record JANQRM010000204.1, read on the forward strand.
TAAAGAGAAGAAGATTAAGACCCAGCTGATTGAAGTGGTCGCTGATGATCCAATGCCCTATCCGATTTCGATTTTCATGGGCATTATGGCATCCGTTCTGGCAACCGGATTAATCGTATTGGGATGGTCACAATTTGCTTTTCAGAGTGGCAATCCAGCAGGCTATACGGCTTTGGGTCTTGGTGCAGTGTTGGGGATTGTTGTCCCTCTTTTCAGCACACGTTCCGATATTATCCTGACCATGATTGCGATGGGCTTTAGCTTATTCGGGACCGTTGCCGCGAAGTACATGATTTTCTATACCGAACTCACGCAGAATTTTACCCTGTCGATACCCCTTTATCAACCGGGGATGGAAAACGCCTTCTATGACCGCCTCGAAGCGGGTTTGTTTGACTGGACGGATATGCTGTGGGTCTTCTTGGCGATTTTCCTCGCCAGCACCCTCTCCTATATGTGGCATAAAGAAGGTCGCACTCCGACGAAATTGTTCAGCTAGAATTAAAGTTAATCTGGAATTACCTTGCCCGGATTGAGGATGTTGTTCGGGTCAAGGGTGTGTTTGATGGCGCGCATAATGGTGAGTGCGTCACCGTGTTCTTCCTTCATATAGCCCATCTTGCCAATGCCAACTCCATGTTCACCTGTGGATGTTCCGCCTAATTCAATCGCTTGGTGGATAATGCGTCCATTGACTGCCTTGATACGCTGGTACGTCTCTTCCTTATTATAGGGAAAGAGAATATGTAAGTTGCCATCACCAGCGTGACCTAAGAGGTAGCCATTGACTTCATCCGCGTCCAATTGTTCACGAGAATACGCAACCAGTTGGGGATATGCACTGATAGGAACCGCGACATCCATCGTGAAGTAGCTCATCCCAATATTTTGTCTGGACATGGACTCGAACCATGTATGACGGGCTTCCCAAAGTTGTTGGCGACGGGTGGAGTCGGATTCGGCTTGAAAGTGTGTTGCTCCCATCTCTTCGCAAATATCGTGTACCATCTCAATATCAAGTTGTAGTGTCGCTTCGTGGGTGGCATGGATTTCCATGAGCAGAGTCGGTTGCGTTGGGATATTGAGGCCGTTGTTGGTGATGACTGCTGTCGCGGTGGCATCTAAAAATTCTAAAGCGGCAACATCTAAACCACTCCCGCGTACTGCGACCACCGCTTCAATCGCAGATTCGACATTGGGAAAGCTAGCAATCATGGCGGTCATGTGTTGTGGAATGGGGGCGAGTTTGAGCGTGGCTTCGGTAATCATGCCGAGTGTCCCTTCACTCCCGACGAAGAGATGAAGCAAGTCATAGCCTGATGATTGTTTGATACTACGCGCCCCCACTTGAATCAGGTGTCCGTCGGCAAGGGCAACCTGCATCTGTAGAACATTGTCTTTCGATGCACCATATTTCACCGTCCGAATCCCAGATGCATTGTTGGCAAGCATCCCACCGATTGTCGCGTTGGCTCCGGGGTCAGGCGTGAAGAATAAGCCATAACGCGCGAGATGTTGATTGAGCTGTTTACGTGTCACGCCGGGTTGAACCTTTACTTGGAAGTCATCAGTATAGACTTCAAGAATCTGATTCATGCGGTCAAATGAGATAAGAATGCCTTGTCGGAGAGGTATTGGGTTACCTTCGAGGGATGTTCCTGCACCCCATGGTGTGACAGGGATTTGATGCTCATTAGCTAATTTGAGAATGTCAGCCACTTGTTGCGGAGTTTCTACCCAGACGACGACATCGGGTAGAGAAGCAGGATGATGGCTCTGGTCACGGGCGTGAAGATCACGGTCTGCTTGGGCAATGCTTAGATTGGCTTCACCGACGATTGCGGTGAGGTCGTCGAGTAATGTCACAGGTTGAAATGACATGTTATTCCTATCAAGGCAAATAAATTGCTTACACAATATAACATTTTTCCTTACCATAACCTAGCCATTTGACCTAACCCAATCGTATCATCCACAACCCATCGTGTGGCGGATGTGCTTTGGTCCATAATTCACTACCATAAAGACATCATGTGGAAATGTTGGGGTATGTCCATCACTACTCCAGTAGCATGTTGAGTGTCCTGACCGACAGGTTGAAATGATGTGATGGCTTAAAGTCGCATTCAGTTTCGACCCTAAACCTCATGATGCGCCCCAACAGCATGATAATTTCCCCAATCGACAACCTCAGTTTGCCCATGCCTGCTGAGGTTTTTTCATTTCTAGTCTTTAGTGATTGGTTATTGGTTGTTAGTTTGCAATCTGATGTTATGGAGTCTTAATTGCAAAAGAGGCTTGGATAGAAACGGCGAAAGCCAATCAACTCGCAATTCCAAAACCTCTTTATCGTCCTGCAATCTATAAAGTGGGCTAACCTCAAAACTCCCTCAGCACATTCAATGATGTCCTTTCTTTTAAGACCATCGTCAAACTCTTCCTCCTTTTTGTTACATACCTAGCCACATGACCTAGCCACTTCATTATGCCAAAACTCCCCGTTTGGTGGATGTGTCAGGTTTTGAAATATTTTATGCTTTAAGACGTAGTGCGTAGTTGAACAACTGGAGAATACAAGAGCTATTCTCCAGTCAAAACTCCCATATTCCCCAAAGTCTCAATCATGGACGGTGGTTGAGACTTTTATTTTTCAATAATCAAAAACCTATAAAAATCTATCGCAACATCAATCCACAGGTACATTAGTTGACGATTACCTGTCTCTTGTATTGGTACTGACCCATTTACCCAAAGGAGACGACAGGATGAAATCGCTCATCTGTCCCATTTCAAATTTACACATTGACCGGAATGTTGTCCGCTTAACAGGCTTCATGATGGCATCCATGATTCTGCTGTATGCCATGACGAATATCATCTGGTTTATCGTTCCCATCACAGTGGACTATTTCATTCGGGCATTCACGCCACTGAAGTACAGTCCATTTAGTGTCATTGCCCATCTCATCACGCGGGTTTTCAATCTCTCCCCTCGTCTGATTGATAAAGCCCCCAAACTCTTTGCGGCACGAGTTGGCTTTCTATTTGCACTGACGACGGTGCTTCTGTTTCCAGTTTTACCAGCAGGGAGTCTGCTGGTGGGCTTGACCTTGATGAGTTTCGCATTGTTGGAATCGGTCTTGGATATATGCATGGGTTGCCTGATGTATACCTATGTTGTTTTCCCATTGATGGGGGATGCTAAGGGATAATCAACAGCAAAACATCCAGCAAAAGAGTTGGCGAGCAGATACCTCATCAACTCTTTTTTGTTGAATATAGAAACTCATCGGAACTTTTTGTCCTGTTTTGCGGTCTATAAAGTAAGGCTTAGATGAGAGTTCATTTCTCTATATAGAGAAATTTGATGGACTTTTTTGGTGAAATTGGACAATTGACATCGACTTTGTCGGAGAATCGTAAGGATTTACCCACAGAATGGGGTATACAGTCTACAATCATAGGGTAAACGTAGAAGGATTAGCTTGACACATCCTTTACAATAAAGATAAAAGATTTTAATGATGCGGGAGATAATCAGATGAAAACAAGCGACTACAAACCACACACTCCTTGGTATAAACGCCAACGTTGGAGTGCATGGGTTATTGAAGGCTTAATCGTCCTTGTCGCCATCTTCGCGGTTGGACAATTCATCAACACTCCCGCGGATACTTCATCTGATATGATTGCTCATCTTGAAGCTACCATAGATGCTCAACAACTCGAACTCTCACAACGCCAAACCATTGACACAAGTGGTCTCAAAGCCATTGCATGGAACAATGTGCTAAATGAAGAATACGATACGGCGATTGCTCAATATGCGATTGTCCTCGACATCTCTCCTTATGACGCTCAAGCCTATCATGAACAGGGGATTGCCTTAGCCCGTTCTGGCTATCATGGGCTTGCCCTTCGCAATTACACCCAAGCCATCGAACTGGTACCTCCAGATACGAATCCCTATCATCTGATGAACATCTACTATAATCGTGCTGTTTCCTATGATGCGCTGGGGAATTATGCAAAAGCCCTCGCGGACTTTGATAGTGCATTGGCATATATCAGCGATTATTCCTATGTTTATAATCAACGTGGGCTGACCTATGCGAATATGGGTCAACATGATTTAGCCATTCGAGATTATAATCGTGCAATTGATATGCTCCCGCAACATCCAGATGCCTACTACAATCGGGGTGTTTCTTATAACGCCGTCGGGGAGTATACAGATGCAATTGCAGATTTCACGCTAGCTATCGAACTCGATGCAACAAATTCTGATGCCTTTTTCAATCGCGGTACGAACTATCAGCAACTCACACACTACGAATCTGCCATTAATGATTACACCCGCGCACTCGAACTGAACCCAGATGATCTGGTTGCAAGATATAACCGCGCTCGTGTCTATTACGATACTAGTCAATTTGAGTTGGCAATTGACGATTTCAGTCGTGTACTTCGGGCAGACTCCGACAATATTGATGCCCTCTATCGCCGAGCCAATTCTTACATCTTCACTGACCAATACAACCATGCCTATACAGATTATGACAATATCCTAGCAATGAGTCCCCAATCAGTGGGCGCGTATCTGGGACGTGGGATTGCGTCTGACAATCTGGGTTTCCAAGTTGATGCGGCGACAGATTATCTGAACTGGATTCAATCCATTGAGGTGCAACGCGACGTTGAGTCGATTAATCCAAATGGCGATCCAATGACGCTCACGATGTCACAAGGACAAGTCTATGTTGTCCCATTTGAAGCTGAACAAGGTCAGTTCTTGGGTGTGGAAATTGACAGTTTGACCACCCGCAATGATTTAGTTGACCCACTCGTCGTTGTCCTTGATGCCGACGGTAATCCGTGGCTCGGTGACGACGATATCAGCCATGAAAATTGGAATGTCTCCCTGTTAGAGAATGTTATTCTTGAAGATGGGCTCTATACCCTCGTAATTAGTCATGCAGGGGGCGGTTCATATGGCGAGATTGCAGTGGCATTATGGCTTAGCGGGCAATACGAATAAGCCTGCAGAATTGGTTCTGATGCGAGGCGAACATTGGTCAACACCCTTAAGACCAAAAAGTTGCATCGCATCCTTAAATCGGTTACAGTAAAGGGTACAAAGTTAGTATCCTTTTTAACAAAATTTTCGTTTCGTTATCGGCGCATTGTCGCCACAGCTTATATCACCCGATATGAGCTTATCGTCAGGTACTGTAGTTGATTCGGTACAAATCAGCTACACCCCAAGACCGATGAGGTGTTGTTATGTACAAAGAATACCCTGAGTACCAACCCAAGAAATCGTTGTTACGGACGATTCTCAGCCAACGCTGGAGTTCTCTCGTTGTTGAAGGACTTCTCGTTTTTGTTGTGGTTGTTGCCGCTGGACGCTTCTTTAGCCCAGAGGCAGATATTGTGGTTGAGCCACCCGATGAAGAAGCGGTGCTTAATCTGCAAGCTACTATTGATGCCAACCAATATGAGTTGGACACGCGCACCACGCTCGATTTGGAAAATCTGATGGAACTTGCGATGACGCATGTTCGCAATCAGGATTATGCCGATGGGATTGCGTTGTATGATGTCATTATCGACATCGAACCCAACGTCTCCAACCATTATGGCTGGCGTGGCTATGCGTTTATGAATTCGGGACAATATGAGCAAGGTGTCGCGGATTACCAAGCATTGCTCGACATTAACCCCGACTCTTTTGAAGCGTATAATTCGCTCTGCTGGGGTTATGGAGAATTTGGCGACTATGACCGCGCCCTCTCCAATTGTGACCGCGCATACGAATTGGCAAGTGATGATCTTGACCGCGTGATTGCTGTCGAAAATCGTTGCTGGGTCAATTATGAAGCAGGGAATTACACACAAGCCCTCTCCGATTGTCAACAAGTGTTCCAAATCCAACCGGGTTGCACCCACGCATCCTGCTCGTTGGCATACTGGAATATTGGACGGGTTCATGCAGTAACAGGTGAAGCGAACCTTGCACTGACCTACTACAGCCGTGCGCTCCGTTATGGCTCCCGCTATCCCGGTATGTACTTGGATATTGGTAATGCGCTCTACGAAGCTGGCTGGTATGAAGATGCCCGTCTGGTCTATGAACGCCATGTGGAACTGGCAGGGGATGAAGCCAATACCCATGCCAAGTCACGGATTAACGCCATCTTGAACGCGAATGTTCAAGACAAGTCCACCGAAGACGCTAGCGACCCCTTCGCCTATGGGTGCAGTGGCGGACACTAAGAAAGACTCGGCTAGGGCAGGAGATGTTTCTGCCCTGCATATAAACCGTTAGTCTTAGTTGAGATGAGGTAGAGGTTATGCCCGTTTACAAAAACTCTAAAAAGAAGAACATGATGCAACGTTTTCTCGGTCAGGGTAAATTTGCCCTCATTGCCGAAGGTGCGTTGGTCTTGATTGCTGTGCTGGTGGCTGTGAGCTACTTCAATGCTCCGCCAGCCGAGCCAATCACATTAACAGACAATACCATTTCTCGTTTAGAAGCTATCATTGCTTCACAAGAGATGGCACTTGCCAATGAGCAAAACATTGACTTGCGTGAATTGAAGACTGCCGCTTGGGAACGCCTTCGTGCAGAAGACTTCCCTGCCGCCGCTGAACTCTATAGTCTCGTCCTAGAAGTGGATAGTAGCGATTTCAACATCTACGTGGGACGCGGTTATGCTCATGGTGAAATGGAAAACTTCCATCAATCCATTGCTGATTATACCAGCGCACTGGAATTGAACCCCAACAGCGTGATTTCCTATGTGAATCGTTGCTGGGCATATGGTGAACTGGATCAATGGAGCAACGCGATTACCGATTGCACAAGCGCACTCAACATTAGTGAAAACGCTTATGCTTACTTAAATCGTGGTGTTGCTTATGAACGCACTGGCAACCCAGATGCTTCCGCACAAGACCTATATCAATGGATGAACTTGAAGCGTACAGAAACCTTCGCTTATTCACAAGCCAGTGGTTTCAACAGCTTTGATGTAGAAATGCAAGAAGGTTACTTGCACTACATCCCCTTCCAAGGGCAAGCAGGTCAAACCATCAATGTGAGTGCCATTAGCGTCTCGGAAGAGACCGTTGATACACTCCTCGTCATCCTTGATGGCAATGGCAATCCTGTGATTGCAAGCGATGATGTCAATGACACGCTGAACTCCAACATCATGAATTATGTCCTGCCGAGCAGTGGCACATTCAACATTGTTGTGGGTCATGCAGGTCAAGGACATGATGGCATGATCAATGTCAGCTTCGAGATTTCGCGTACCTTCGCCGATTATAAGATTGAAGCCTTCAATCACTTCATGGCAGAGGAATACCGTGAAGCCTATGCTGATTTCGTGAGCGCACTGGAAATTAACCCCAATGATGCCGAAACCATGAACTGGATGGGCATCACACTCCGTCACTTGGGCGATTACTCAGGCGCACTCGAAGCACATAATCAAGCCAAAGACTTGAATTTCAGCTATGACTTGGCATATCTCTCCAGTGGGATTACCAATGAATTGCTCGACAATGATCGTACTGCCGCCACCAACTACATGGAATGGATTGACCGCAATCGCACGCATACCCTGACCCATGTGGATGTGCTTCAACCGGGTGAAACCCTGAATTTGAACATGCACACTGGCTGGGTACACGAAATCACCTTTGATGCCCATCGTGGACAAAAAGTGAGCCTCCGTGTGAAAGATACAGGCGTAAGTGGCTTTGTTGACCCACTCATAGTCCTGCTTGACCCGGATGGCAATCCGGTCATCGGCAGTGATGATGTCACCCTCAGCAATTACAACTCTCTGCTGAATGCGATGCACATCACAATGGACGGCGAATATACCCTCGTGGTCAGCCATGCCGCAGGTGGTTCAAATGGTGAATTGAAGGTCGACATGATCCAATCGCCGGGTAATGCACTGTATGATTATCTGGAATCGACCAGCGACAACAGTTCCACTATTTCCAACACCAGTAGCTCCTATGACTATGGCGCGTACGGTTGTCCGGGTGGTGGACACTAAGGTTCACACGAACGCAACAGTCAAACCGCTACTTTCGGGTGGCGGTTTTTTGATTCACTTCACTCTGCAAGTTTTGTCTTTAATTGAAGTAATCAAGCAAGATAGGATCGTAAAAGATCATCCCACTCGAAGAATCTGAATATCAAAGGTAGAAAACCAAGGAGTCAATGTAAGGGCATAGAATTGTACACCCTTAACAAGTAGCAAGATGAGTTTCCTTATCCCGCACCGCACCAATTTGCCGCGCAGAAGGTTTGCACAGCACTGCCATCAGCAAGTGCTTCAAAGGTCGCTTCATCCACATTCGTATTCGTGAAATCAATGAAAACCGCGAAACCATCTCCTTCAACGAGCATCATATTTGAGAATTGCGCCAAACTCCGTCCAATTGGAGTGACTGGTGTACCATTGGGAATCACACCCACCCGCAAGGATGCGCCAGTATCCAAAAACGCTACGGCGAAATCCGTTTGTATCGTCACTGCACCGGGAAGAGTGGTGAGGGTTGCCACATTAAATATCGGTTGACCGGAGGCATTGGAGAGCAAGTTGAGTTCACTAAATTGCACGGCTTCGAGTTCTGCTTCTTGACAATAGGTCGGGCTGGCAGGGTCAGCGGTTACTGCAAAGAGACCACCGAGTTGGAGCATCGCAACTAAGGTTTGAGTCGCACGTCCACAACGCCAAATGGGTTCGCCCCCCGTCCAACCTTGTGGACGGATACCTATACCGAGTGCCGTATCTGCCAGTAATTCCATATCATGCCGTATATCACGAGCGATATAAAAATTCGACCCAGCTACCGCGCCAAACCATCCATTTGGCACATTGCCTCCTGTTGCACTGCTCATCAAAATCTCTAAATCCAGACGAATGAGCAAGGGTAATTGTGGATTGTTCGTATCCAAGCTCCCACTCCACCCTTCTGGACGTGCTGTTCCCATGATTTCACCTGCCAGAATTTCCAAATCATTCCGTGCATTGACCAACAAGACTAGGGCATCCCCAAAGAGACTGGGGGGTTGCGTCGGTTCAACGGGCGGTTGGACTGTCACAGGTTCTTCAGTGGTCACGGGTTCTTCTTGAGCAGAAATCAGCAAGGTCAAGCTAAAGAGGAGTGTCAAAATCAAAGCAAATCGGCGCACAACTGGCTCCTTATTTTGGTTCAATATAACAAAGGTCATTATAACGCAGGGAGTCTATTCACGCCCTTGAGAAATGATTAAAGGGGAAATATAGCTTAGTCACTGAATTTTTGATAAAGGTCGTGTATCTTCAACACTGTATTCCAATTACGCGCTGTACCCGCCACTTGAAGCTGTTTTTCAATTACATTGTTGGTCAACTTGGATCGCGCTACCCCATCTGCATAATAGATATAGAGTGTTTGATCGATCACATTAATCAATTCAGAGCCTTCATGCGCTGAATGGAGATTGGCGATGGTTATATCACTTGGTATATTCGACAAAAACGTGACCAAGAGATGCTTGGGATTCTGTTCACTTTGTTCAAGATAAGGGCAATTCGTTATGGCTTCCTGCCAAGCATCGCCTGTGCGGAGGATGATTTTAGAATCGAAGTCAAAGGTCTCAACAATCGCATATTCGAGAGTCTGGATGATAGTATCTCGATCTGTTTCATCGGTTTGGAATATCACATTCCCGCTTGCAAGAAGCGTCTTGGGATTCGCATAGCCGACTGATTCAAACATTTCGCGCAGGGTATCCATCTTCATGCGCTTCCTACCGACATTGATTCCCCGCAATAGCGCAATATAAGTTGGCATTACGACTCCAGTAAATCCCATTTCTCAAGCGCACTCAAAATTGCAGAGGCGGCGGTTTGTCCCAAACCACAAAGCGAGGCTTCGGTCATCGTCCAACCCACATCCTCTAGGCGTTCTTTATCCCCTGCTTGCGGTTGATTCAGCCGTTTAAGTATCTCCAATTGACGCTGTGTCCCCAACTGGCATGGGAAACACTTCCCACAACTCTCATGTTGGAAAAACTTTGCCAAGCGCACCAAGACATCGCGCAAATCCACCGTATCATTAAAGACCATAATCGCGCCCGACCCAAAGGTACTGCCGATGTCGCGTAAATCTTCAAAAGTCAGCGGAACGTCGATTTCATCGGGCTTGAGGAAAGTCCCTGCCGCACCGCCCATCAGCACCGCTTGCAGTTCGCCGACCACACCACCGCAAAAGCCATCTAATAGCTTACGTAATGGCAAGCCGGGTTCGATTTCATAGACTCCCGCTTTTTGAACATGCCCACTGACGGACACCAGCTTTG
>JANQRM010000218.1 GCA_028284565.1 Anaerolineae bacterium
TTGCCCGCGTTCTCGCCATAATTAATGCCCGATACAACCAGACTGGGTTTGCGGTCGGCGAGTTCGATAATGCCATGTTGAACGGCTTGCGCTGGAGTCCCATCTACAGCATAGGCACAGCAGTCGATATCATGATGGGAAGCATCATATTCAAAAATGCGCCCTTCGCTAGTCACAGGCATACTACGTCCCATGCCAGATTGTTGTTCACGCGGGGCAACGATTAATAATTCACCCATGCCAACAAAGGCTTTGACAGATGCCCACAAGCCGGGTGATTCGATGCCATCATCATTTGTAAACAAGATTAACGGGGTGTCCATAGACCACTTACCTTTCAGTTTGTTTCGTCGATAACCCCAACTTGGCTTATATTATAAACCAAAAATTAACCCTGCATTAAAAACAGTTTATGGGCTATGGGTTTCACAAGGCTTATGGTCTATTTCATTCGATCGAGTTGTTCTTGTAATTGTTCACGAACAACCTGTGGATTGCCCTTGCCTCTGAGTGCACCCATGATTCTGCCGAAGAGTGCATTGAAGAGCTTGTCTTCTCCATCGAGATAGCGTCGCACCATGTCGGCATTATCAGCAACGGCTTGTGACACGATGGAGGCAATTTCAGACGTGTCGGAAATCTGAGCGAGTCCTTGTTCGTTCACAATCGTCGGGGCATCTTTGCCCGTTTCCCACATGGCAGGTAGGACTTTTGACTTAGCCGTGTTGGCGTTAATTGCACCTTCTTCGACCAATTTCAACAATCCAGCGAAGTTCTCAGCGGGAATATTCGTGTCGGCAATGTTCTCGCGCTCGACATCGTGATTGTTGAGCAAGCTGAATAAATCGCCTGTAATCCAATTCGCTGTTGTCTTGGGATCAATGCCTGTCTTGACAATTGATTCAAAGTATTGGGCAATGGCGGATTCGGCGACAAGGACTCCAGCATCATAGGTACTCAATCCATAGGCTGAGGTGAAGCGGTCTTGTAATTGGTCGGGCAGTTCGGGCAGTTGGGCTTGCATCCGTGCGACCCATTCCCGACTCACTTCGACAATCGGCAGGTCGGGTTCGGGGAAGTAGCGGTATTCGTCAGCGCGTTCTTTATAGCGTTGGACGACAATGGATTGTCGATTCTCATCCCAACCGAGTGTGGCAGGTTTTACGGTGTCACCGTCTGCATAGAGTTGGATTTGGCGTTGCACCTCTGCATCAATCGCTTTGACCATGTTACGGATGCTGTTGAGATTCTTGATTTCGGTGCGTTGGCGGAATTCGCTATCATCGGGGCGCATGATGCTAACATTGGCTTCAAAGCGCAATATGCCTTTGGACATATCGCCATTGTTTACACCGAGATAGCGGAGTATCGAGCGCAGTTTACGCGCATAGGCTTCGGTCTCTTCGGCACTGCGGAGGTCGGGTTCACTGACAATTTCGAGCAAGGGGACACCAGCACGATTGTAATCGACCAATGATGCACCGCCTGCGATGTGAGTCAGTTTGCCCGTGTCTTCTTCCATATGGGCGCGACGGACGCGGATTCGCTTGGTCCTGCCATCTTCTAGGTCAATATCAATATAGCCATTGATGGCAAGGGGGCGGTCATATTGACTGATTTGATAGCCTTTGGGCAAGTCAGGATAAAAGTAGTTCTTCCGTGCGAACTGGTTGATGGGCGGTATCTCGCAATTTAAGGCTAGCCCGACCATGATACCGTAATCCATCGCCTGCTGATTGATGACGGGCAGTGTGCCGGGCATCCCAAGTGAGAGGGGGTCAACAGCGGTATTCGGCGGGGCAGTGACACTATCAACCACGGGACAGCGGCTAAACATTTTGCTTTCAGTTTCGAGTTCGGCATGGACTTCCAGCCCGATGACAACAATCCAATCTTGAGACATACGTTTCCTTTTATTGCTAAGGCTAATTCTTTTGCCAGACCATGCAAAAGCTCACGGGATGGTTCTGGTACTTTTTCCATTTGGGTTTCTTTTGGAACCATGCCTCATCAATGATGCCTTCTTGCATTTTGGCGAGTTGCCAGCCCGCTTGCATGGCAGAGGTGACATGATGGCTTAAGAGATGGACATAACTTTCAATACCTACAGCGTCGCCATTCTCCCGATGGAAATGGGTGATGAGTCCCATCATCAGAAAGTGGGGATGATACCCCACTAAGATGAATTGTCCATCTGAGCGGGTGATGCGGTAGGCTTCCTTATATAAAGGGGCAATATCTGCGATGTGTTCATCAGCAAGCACTTGGATGCAGACATCATAAGCATCGTCATCAATGGGGAGGCGGGTGACATCGCCCAAACTCAGGTGACGATAGATGTTTTTCTGTCGTGCAAGGTGAAGCATATTCCATGTAAAATCGACTCCATCTATCTTGGAAACGCCTTGCTCCATCAACCATAAACCGATACGTCCCGTGCCACAAGCGAGGTCTAAAACGTCGTTCACCTGAGACCAATCGACGACCTTAATCTGATTGAGCAGGCGAAGATCCATTTCATCTTCAACACTGGCTTCATAGGATTGCACCCACTCAGAATAGCCCGCTTGGGTGGAAACAGTGGGATAGTTGCGCGTGTCAAAATGAGAGAAATCCATCATTCATGCTTTCATTGGCGAATAGCTCAGAGAGTATAGCAAAATCTGATGGGGTAGACAGTCTGTTGTTCAGAGATGTGTAAGGTGTTTTGAGGAAGCTAGTGGTTAGTTGTTGGTTATTCGTAGTTCGTGGGATGCATAATGAAAAATTTAGGCTTGCTCGTATTCTTCTTGTTGTCTTTTAGGTGGACGGTGGCGCAGGAGGATGAGATTATGGTAACAAATGGAGTGCAACATAGTGTTCCTCTCGAAACCATTATCTTCGATGATTTCGATAGCTTGACGCGCGCCTTACCTTATCCACAGGCGACGGAAGCTGATATCGAACGCCTACGAGACCGCATTCGTCCTTTTTGTTATGGTGAAATTGCCGAATGTTTGCTTCCAGAATATGAAACGGTAGCTGAGACAGATACTTGGCTTTCGGATGTTAGTTTGGTGATGGGACTCGTCGCTGAAGATGAACAAGCCTATGCCTATCCCTTTAAGATTTTGAACTTCCATGAGATTGTCAATGAGACGTTGGCAGATGAACCCCTATTGATTTCGTTTTGTCCATTGTGCAATAGTGCGATTGTCTATTCGAGGATTATAGGTGGTGAAGAATTGGTTTTTGGCAATACGAGTGCGCTTCATGAGAGTGATATGGTGATGTATGACACTGAAACCGGGTCGTATTGGTTTCAAGCGGGTGGGGAAGCCATTCTTGGCGAACTGACAACTTCAACTTTGACGGCTGTTCCCTCCATCGTGACTACATGGGACGAATGGAAAGCACAATATCCGGATACGTTGATTCTCTCACGCCCGAATACTGGGGTTGATTACAGTCAGGATGTGTTCGCGCGGTATTCCGCTTTTGTCAATCAGGGGAACTTTGCCTTTCCCGTCTCGGAGTCGGTATCAAGTGATACCCGCTTACGGTTGGCAGAGAATGTGTTAGTGGTGGATATTGAGGACGAATCTGTTGCCTTTCCATTGGTGCGATTGAATAACGTGGCTGTCAATACAACCGTTGGGGGAGAAGTTGTGGTCGTTCTGACGAAAGACGATTCGGTGAGTGCGATTGCCTTCTCGGCTCAGCTGAGTGAAGATGTCGTGGTGGAGCTGGAATATGTTGATGGGCAATGGCGCGATACAATGAGCGATACCGTGTTTGATTATAGCGGGCGTGCAATTGGAGGCGAATATGAGGGACAAACCTTAACCCAACTTCCGACGCGCTTTATGTTTTGGTTCTCGGCTGTTTCCACCACACCGGATATTGTTGTATATGAGGTCGATGCCTAAAAATCCTTTACAACTTTTATTTGTATACAAAATCTAAACCGAATTTATCTAACCCTTAATTTTTAAGTGGAAATTTGATTGGGTTTTTGTTTGTATTACGCTTGAATTTTGTTACATCTTTTTATCCTAATTTCGCAATATGAACTTTCGCGTTACAATTTTCTCTGACCTCCTTCAAACTAAATAGAAACATATTTCTAACACCCGTCCAAAGTGAGAGAAAGAAGGCATTGATGGGTTCTTTGAGTATCGGTAACTTATTAGAAAGCCGAAAACGATTTCGGGTTATTTTTTTATCCTTGTTTATCATTTGTGTCTTTGCGATTTCGCCAACTGTTTTTGCTCAAAATGAATTGAGTTTGACGAAGACGATTGATGGTTCCCCCGCCACAGTGGAGACTGGTGAAATTATCACGATTCGCCTGACTTTTGCATGTAACAACCTCACGGGTCCTTGTGGGGCTTTGACCATTACAGATATTCTTGACTCCAATCTGATCCATATTCAAACTCAAGTCCCACCGGGCTATACGGCGGCGTTTGATGGTGGGACGAATACGGTCACGATTACCCATCCGAACTTCTTGGATGGCTCTCAGGGTGAAGCACTCATTATTGTTCAGGTTGATCATGACACAGCAAATGCGGGCGCACCTGTTACGATTACAAATGATGCCACTGGCACGATTACTACCCCGCCGTTGACTGTTACAACTCCACCTGTCTCGTTTACTGTTCCTGTACCAACTGAGCAATGGGATGTTGTTAAGACGAAAGTTATCCCAACCATTGATCCTGCACTTGATAATGATGTGGTGTATACCGTGTCGGTTTGTTCGACAACAGAAGAAGGCAATGTCAGCTTAACGGGTGTGACATTGACGGATACGTTACCACCCGACGTTGTGATTATTGACGCTGGGGGTGGAACTGTTTCAGGTGGCAATCCACAAACGATTACGTGGACATTGGGTGACTTGGATGTTGCTGTTTATGGAAACGGTGGCTGTGAGTCACGCTCAGTTGTAATTCAGTATCCATCTGCGTTTTATACCACTGCTGATACACCGACCAATAATGCATCGGCGACGGGTTCGTATCTCTCTTCAGTCGATGTGCCAATTGGGATGGGCGATGTTACACATGGCATTACCACGCCTGAGCCTAATCCCGCCTCTGGGAAACGTGGTCCGTCTTCGCCAGTGGGTATGACGGGAGTTGGGCGATTCTTCCTTGATTTTAATAGTCTCGGAGCAAATGTCCCGATTACGGATGTGATTTATACAGATAACCTACCGCCTGAATTGGAAGTCACCGAGATTCAAACTGGAAATTGGACTCCCACCTATGTGACAGCTGTGGTGGAATATTCCGTGAACAATGGTGTTTCATGGACTCCAATCCCGGGTGGGCCGTTTGATGGTGATGATGATGTGACCTTTACCGCCCCTGTCACAACGATTACGAATGTGCGTTGGATATTCTCCTATGTTGATCCATTTGTAGGTGGTCCGCCTATTGCTGGTGTCCCGCTTGGCTTTACAACCGGTGGTGGTGGCTCTGCACCGGAAATTGTTTTTTCACCACGTGATGTGCCTGTTGTGGTTCCCCCCTTACCAGCGGCAGTACCGGGGAGTACTTATACAAACTGTGCCGTGCTAACGAGTACTGGGAATCCTCCGCAGACTAATTGTGCGGATGCAGAGATTGCAGTCAATACCGCGAATTTGGCAACAAGTAAGGCTGAACAAGGTGGTCCCACCTTTAATCCGAGCGACCAAGTGACATTTGATTTAACCGTCACGCTGACTGAACGTTCATCTGCGCCATTGATTGACCTCTTTGTGCAAGATGTTTTGCCTCCTCAATTTACCTTCGTGAGTTTTGATGGCATTGCCTATAACAATATCCCTGTTGCTGAGCAACCAGCGACACCGCCGACATTTACTCAAGTGGGGCAGACCTTAACATGGGATTGGGGGGTCGCTGGCTGGACATTACCCCATACTGATTCGGGTGGGATACCCGTCAACAAGACCATTGTGATTACCTATACAGTTGAAATCAATGCGGGTACACCGCCTGCTGGATACGATAATACCGTGACCTTCGTGACAGATTCTAATGATGTAATCTGTGAAGGGGGTGGGGCTTCACCTGATGGGGCAGACTTAGATGGCGATGCCGATACTACTGAGACCACTTGTGTCCGCGTCAATACGACGACCGTGCAACCTGCTGTCGTCCTTAATTCGGAAAAATGGATCGTAAATCCTACTTTCCCCGGTTTTCTTGATTCAACAGACTTAACAAACCCTGCGCCCGTTTGTCCAACCGATTTAGGGAGCGATGGCTTTACCTATACTCGCTTCCCCTGCGTGGCATTGGGTCATCCAGATAATCCTGCCAATGACTTTGATGATTTCAAGTATCGTATGGTTGTCAATAATAGTGGGAATGTTGATGCAACTGAATACATCATGTATGACATCCTGCCCTATATTGGGGATACCGGTTCAGGTGGTCCACTTGTGGGAACCCCTCGTAATTCCGAATTCCAACCCTTCATGACAGGTCCTTTAGTTATCGGGTCGCTTCCACCGGGCGTGGTCGCTGGTGACCTCAATTTTGAATATTCCCTCTCGACGAACCCTTGTCGCGATGAAGTGTTTGGTGATTCAGGACCCCCATTGGATGAACCGGCAGGCTGTGTCAATGATTGGACACCTGCACCAGCCGACTTTACCCTTGTTCGTGCGTTCCGCATCTTCCTAGACCCAGGTGCGGGAATTCCACCTTTGGGTACGATGGAAATCTTCGCGGACATGCGGATTAACGCCAATGGTGATGCGGCTTTGAATGCCAATTCTGGCGAAATTGCATGGAACTCCTTTGCTCAACGCGCAACAAATGGTTTTTCGGGTTCGCGTATTCCAACATCTGAACCACGGATTGTTGGGAT
>JANQRM010000239.1 GCA_028284565.1 Anaerolineae bacterium
ATAAGGCGATTACCTCCGTTATCCTCAGTAGCGTTGTCCCCACGTTGACGAGTGCTTTCATCGAATTGTCGCAACGCTATTTTGACATCGACCCCCTAGTGATCACCCATCAGACAGATATGGGCGTGGAAATCGCCATCGACCAACCCGAACAAGCCGGGGCAGACCGTATGGTGAATGCGGCGGCGGTGGTTGCGCTCTATGGTGGTCCGGGTATTGTCGTGGATTTCGGCACATCGACCAACTTTGATGTCATCTCTGTGGATAATAAATACATTGGTGGTGCATTGGCTCCGGGCATTGGGGTGGCACATGATGCACTGGTGAGTCGGGCGGCAAAGTTACATAAAGTCGATTTGATTCCGCCTCCGAGTCCCATCGGCTCGAATACGATTCATGCGATGCAAAGTGGCATCTTCTGGGGCTATGTGGGCTTGGTGGAGGGAATTCTTACACGCTTGAAAGCGACCTTGAATCATGCGGAAACGAAAGTGATTGCCACAGGCGGATTAGCCCCGCTATTTAATGAACACACGGACATGCTGGACATCCTCGCACCAGAACTCACCTTAGATGGCTTGCGCGTGATTCATGAACGGAATGAAAAGCAGGCATGAATCAAAAACACCCTACTGATGTAAGGTGTTGATTGCTCCACAGCCTGGATTCGAACCAGGAACCCTTCGGTTAACAGCCGAATGCTCTGCCGTTGAGCTACTGTGGAATAGCAAGGGAAATCATATCAAATTTGATGGCGAAATGTCAAGGTATGGATTGCGCTTGTTCGAGCAATATATCCAGTGTTGTGATGTTTTGCATCGTGTTGACAAATTGCAATAGGCTTGGACTATTCTCGCGGATGGTGTGGATAGCAGGTCCAATGGGGTCTTCTCCCGCAACGCCGGGGATTCCACCGCCTTGATACCCGCCGTAAAAGGCGAAATAGGCTTGATTCAGTTTGCGAATTCCGAAGCCATTTTCAACGAAGAGTTGACGCTGAGTTTCCATATAGGCTTCCGCTTCTTCGACCTTGCCATCCGCCAGCAATTCATCCACCGTCATGCGCGTCTCATTCATGATTGCACCAAAATCAAAGCCATCAGGGTCGGGTTCAACAATCACAGGATTGCTTTCATCAACAGGTTGTGGTGGCGATGGCAAGAGGTCGGGATAATAGCGCGACAGAACCAATCTTGCGACTTCTTTGCCGAAAATGTCGGCTGTAGTTTCATTAATGGTACGGGCATCCCCAGCAAAGCCTACGCTGAAATAAGTCCACCCCAAAGGATAAAAATAGAGATAATGGTGCAACCATTCATGGGCGAAGACTTCTACCGCATGAGGTATCGAAGTCGTCTCGAATATCATCGCGGGATAAAGTGCAATCCCACCCAACGGCACAATTAAGGACGAGACACCCTCGCTAAAATCAATATCGGTTTCTAGTTGAGCTATCTCATCAATCGGGAGCGGCACGACATTCAACGAAATATCGAAGCGAATCTCGTCGCGGGGGGAGACAATTAGCAGATTGGGAATCTGGGTGAAGTGCATTGCCATCGGTGGAAACAATTGCCCGAATGTGCCAAAACCCTCTTCAACGAGGATGGTGGCGACTTGTCCTTCGAGAATCGCTTCGGCAGTCAGTTGCCGTTGCGCGAGGTCGGAGCGTAAGCTATCGCGTTCAGTACGTAAATCTGCCGATTCTACATCCGGGTTGCTGATATTGGGGTCAATGTAGATGCGGTTGATTTCCCCTTCAAGGATATGGGCTTGGGTCAAATCTGCCATGTATTCGCGCACAAATTGCGAACGCTCGGCTTCTGTCATAAAAGCCTGATAGCCAAAGAGAGTTTGCTCGGCTTTCTTACGAATCGCCTCAACTTCCCAGCCGATATAATCAAAGGCAGGGTCACTGATGCGATAGGCAATGCGATACCAGTCATCAACAACAACTGTGGAGCCGGGTACAATCCATGCAAAGAGCGTACAGCTAATGACCAATAGACTTCGCTGGATAAATTTCATTGAAAAGCGAAAAAGCACAGCGATTAACCATCTTAGTGTGATAGGAGATGGTGCCAGCATAGCAAATATAGAATGGCATCTCAACGGACAACTATCCGAATTCGCGTTTGGATTGGTAACGCAAGGTCATTTGTAATATCATAGAGGTGTGTCTTTCTCTTGGAAAAAACATCGAGACAACTATATGACAGACCAACAGACTAAGTTAGCAGGAATCCTACAATGGTATCAAAGTCGGGGACGTGATGCCTTATTGCCCATTTTGTGGCAAGTGCAAACACAATTTGGGTATATCAGCCCAGAAGCCGTGCGAGAGATTTCACATACCATTCGTGTCCCAGAAGCCGATATTTATGGCGTAGCGACCTTCTACGACCTGTTCTATACCGAACCCACCGGAGAGCGTATTGTCCGTATCTGCACAGACCCGGCATGTGCGATTTCAGGTGCTGATGAACGCTTAGAAACCCTGTGTCAAAACTTAGGTATTCAACCCGGCAAGACAACTGCTGACGGCAAATTCACGGTTGACCATGCACCCTGTTTGGGGATGTGTGACCATGCACCAGCAGGCTTATTGAGTAAGCGCGGGATTGGGCAGTTTGCGATTCCGGATGTCAAAGTTGAGGATATGCTGGCAGGTCTAGCGAAGTCGGTCTTTTATCGCTCGCACATGGATGGCGAACCACGAGTGCTACTTGATGGTGCAACCGGTAATCCACGTTCTCAACACTTAAGTGATTATGGGGATTATACAGCGTTACATCGCGCATTATTTGACCGCACACCCGAAGCAATCATTCAAGAGATTGAAGACTCCAAACTCATTGGACGGGGCGGGGCGGCGTTTCCGACAGGCTTGAAATGGAAATTCACACGACAAGCAGATGGTGACCCCAAATATGTCATCTGTAATGCAGATGAGAGTGAGCCGGGAACCTTCAAAGACCGGGTGTTGATGGAGCAACGTCCGCATCTGATTCTAGAGGGCATGGCAATTGCGGGCTATGCGATTGGCGCAAACAAGGGAATTATCTTTGTACGTGGAGAATATCCGAATTCGGTCTTCCATCTGGCGCGAGCCATCGAGTTTGCCAAAATACGCAACTTCATCGGCGACAATATCATGGGAAGTGAATTCTCCTTTCATATTGAGATTCGCATTGGTGCTGGGGCGTATATCTGTGGGGAAGAAACTGCGCTATTTGAAGCCATCGAGGGTAAAAGAGGTTTCCCACGCATCAAACCACCTTATCCCACGACACATGGCTTATTCGGCAAGCCAACAGTGGTCAACAATGTCGAGACTTTGAGTGCTGTGCCGAGCATCATCAATCACGGGGCAGACTGGTTCAAATCA
>JANQRM010000305.1 GCA_028284565.1 Anaerolineae bacterium
CTGCCAGTTGATTGAGTAGATGGGCAGTCTTGCTGAGTAGCCATGCGGGATTGTCTTTCAAGGCATCACGTAAACTGCCACCCCGCAACCAGCGCATAACGAGAAACGCACCTTTTTCGTCTTGCCAGAAGTCATGGAGGGGAACAATGTGGGGATGTTCCAGTTGGGCAACGATTTTGGCTTCGCTCTCAAAGCGTTGGGCGAATTCAGGATTGTCGGCGTATTGCGGCAAGATGACTTTGATGGCGACTTCTCGCTCAACGCTGGGTTGATAGGCTTGGTAAATTGCCCCATAGCCTCCTTCACCGATCTTCTTGCGAAACTCATAGCCCCGAATGGTCTGTCCACTGAAATCGAGCATTCAAATCCCCATGACATCCAACCTCTGTGTTGCTTTTAGTATAAGGTCAGATGAGTTAGAGACAAAGCAATTGGTCAATAGGTAAACCCGAATGACTAGGACAAGTTGTGTTGAATGTTTTTGAAGGACTGTCGTCTATGTTGGGATTTGACTTTTTGCTTGCGTTTGGGACGAGTGATGACTTGAATCAGTCGTTTTAATTTAGCTTCCAGTGGTGTCCAGTGTTCAACATAATTTGCGCGAATACTTTCTTTTTCCTGATGGATGTGTTCAGCCAGTGTATTGAGCAATAATTGTGCCTTCATGTCCATTTCGACCTCTTCTGACCGCTTATTTACTATTGATATGTGTCAGTATAGGGTAAAATCAGGCGACAATAGTTGATTGATGCTCAAAGTGATACTTTGGGAGAATTGAAGTATTTGCAATGAACCTACAGAGTCTGCGAACTTTTGCGATTGCCGGAAAAAAAGAGAGCCTCAAAGCCGCCGCGGATGAATTGCTGTATGCCCAATCGACGGTCACGACACAAATCAAGCAGTTAGAAGCGGAATGGGGTGTCGAACTCTTCCGTAAAGAGGGGCGTGGGGTGCGCCTGACACCTGCTGGACGGGCTATCCATAATAAAGTGCAGACCTTGATTGAGCAGGTCGAGACGATTGGCTTGATAGTCGATGGGATAGCATCGGGTGGCGCGGGACATATCCGCATTGGGGTGATGGAGCCAGCAGGGAGTCATCTGGTCGCGCCGATACTGGCTGATTTCATCCGTGACCGTCCACTGTTGCAATTGAATATGGAAACAGGAAGCATCTATTCCCTACGAGAACGTCTGCTGGGTCATGAATTGGAAATTGTTGTGTCGCATCAGATGCGCGCCGCGCCAAAGCATGGGCTGTCGCACTTCCAACCCCTCTTTGTCGAGAAGCAACGCCTTTTAGTTTCCAAACAGCATCCATTCGCTACCAAAGACGTGATCGAACTCGATGATTTGCGTAGCGAGCGATTGATGTTTCAAGATACGGTGGCGGGCTACAGTGGCATTGACCTCAATGGGCTGTCCTTTCATGGAGGTTCGCACCCGAATGCGAATATTGAATTGAATAGTGCCGATGCCCTCATCACCTTTGTGCGTCAAGGGATTGGTGTGGCATTTTTGCCGAGCTATTGTTTAGAAAGTGTCCCCGATGATTGTGTGGTGCGCTGTGTTGAGGGGTATGATTTCTCGCGCACGATGGGCTTGTATATCTCGACACAAACTCGTGACCCAGTCGTACTAGAGCTGGTGGTTGCGTTGAGGCGACGCTTGTTGGATATATAGATTTTGGTGCTGGGTATATAAAAAAGGAAGAGACCAGATGGGGGTCTGATCTCTCATGTGAAGGGTATTGCAGGGTATTACTTTGAATATGAGTTAGGGTGTTGTGTCAGGCACCCTACGGTCGGGGTTATCAACCGTTGCCAATAGAATAGCATAACTTATGAAGAATGTAAACGTACTAAAGTACTATTTGGATAAAGATTTTGTTAGAATTTTCAAATTTTGTACCGATAACGGGTAGAAAATAACCCAAATTACAAAACTGTATCCTTAATTTGCCTTTTCACGCGCATCGATGAAGGCGTTTACCGAACGATGCACATCTTTTGGCGAGGTTGCCCATGAACAGACACTAATGCGAATCACAGGTTCGCCTTGCCATTGTGAGCCACCACACCAGCATTCTCCGCTATTTTGAATATTAATCAAGGTCTGTTGGGTTTGTTCGGGTGTGTAACAGGCGACGAGGACTTGATTAAAGACCACATCGTTCAGTATACGGAAGTCGTGCTTCTCCAATTCAACTGCAAAGAGTCGAGCTTGTTCACAGAGATGGGCGATGAGTGAGTCGATACCACTGCGTCCGAGTGATTTGAGCAATGCCCAGAGTTCGATTCCTCGTGCGCGTCGGGACATTTCGGGCGTATAGAGCATCCCATCGCGTGCTTCACTGAATTGGATATAGGAGCCGGTTGCTTGCATGGCATTCACAAGGGCTTGTTTGTCTTTGCAGAGGACGATACCGCTATCATAGGGAGCATTGAGTGTCTTGTGAGCATCCACCGACCAAGAATCCGCGAGTTCGATTCCATTTGTCAGATATTTTGTCGCTTCACAGGCACTTGCCCATAAGCCGAATGCCCCGTCGATGTGTGTCCATGCGCCCGCGTCTTGTGCTTTGTTACAGAGCGTTATGAAGTCATCGAATGCACCTGAATTGACATTCCCAGCTTGCAAAACGAGGAGCGTATTGTCATCAAGTGGTGGACAGTTTGAGGCATCAAAGCGACCTTGTTCATCGGTGGGAACCCATTCAATTTGGGCTTGTCCAATGCCAATGATAGCGAGGGCTTTGCGGACGGTTCCATGCGCGCCTTGACTCATCACCACACGGATAGGTGGTGCACCAAATAAGCCTTGTTGGTTGACATCCCAGCCCTGCTGTTCGAGGATGCGATTGCGCCCTGCTAATAGACCACACATGGTTGCCGTGGATGTGCCACTGACGAAGCCTGCAACGGTGTTTTGGGGTAAGCCGAGTAAATCGACCAGCCATGTTTCACAGAGTTGTTCCAACTTCGAGGCAATCGGCGAGATGACATGCAAGGCGGCGTTTTGATCCCATGTGTCTGCCAGCCACCGCGCCGCGAGAGATGCCGGAATCATGTTGCCATTCACAAAGCCGAAGTAGCGTCCACCCCCTTGCGCCACCGTGTTGGGTGAGCCGATGTCGTGCAGGGTACGTAGGATGTCATCAACCGCATGGGGCGTATCTGGAAGCGGTTCACCCAGCTGTGCCAGTTGCGCGAGTGCCTCATCGGACGGAAAAACACGACGGTCTACGATGGTATCCAAATAATCGAAGGCATAACCCACGACCTGTTCATAAATGGACTTGTCATGATTGTGTTGTCGTAAGTCGTTGCTGAAAGTGGTTGTTGGTGTAGACAAAGCATTGCCTCCTGTTAGGAAGTAACTTCCTCAGAATGGATAGTTTCGCAAATGTTTTTAATTGTCGATAGTGTTTGTTCGACAGTCTGAGTATTACATAATGCAAAGAAGCGTAGAAGCAATGGCGAGTAATCATGTTCTGGTAGAATTTCAATCGCGTAAATGATGAGAGCTATCGCTTTATCCTTAATGTCAGCGACAATATAATGAGTTTCGGCATCTGATTCAGCATTAATTCGTCTGATATTTTCTCAAAGACTCTCATCAGGTTCATAATCATCGAGATAACGTTTTATAGAACGCCACGAATGTATTTCACAATGTATGGTCATGAGAAATGCCGAAGTATCTTTTAATATCTGGTATGCCTCAGATATTGTTTTTTCTGCATCAGTATGCCATTGATTTGAAAACAAAAATGAACAACCAAAGCCAAATATTTTCCCTAATTTAATTGAAATTTTCCCATCAATTTTGATTGAAATCGTGGGATAAATTTTATCTCCAATAAAACTGATTTTTGTTGCTTTATTTCCAGTATCTACTGTTATTTTCCTATTATAAGCAGTTCCAGACAGGATATTTTCATCTGTTATAACGAGTTTTTCCTTCAAGCCATATCGAGAGTATCCCTTAAAATTCCAAGGATAATCAATGAAACCTGTTGCCATCAAGAAAAAGGATAATTCGTTATTTCTGTAAGCTAGCGGAACTAACCCAAGTTCAATAAGTGTGTCGGTATCATTACAATACAGTATGGTCGGTGACCATAAGAATTTGTTTACGGGTCCAAATCTTATCCACTCATCATATCGAAGCCGTACTGTTCCGTAAAATACAATTACATTTTCACAGTTACTATATTGTCCCATGCCTTCACTTTCTTCAAATACAAAACTAACAAAGATTAAGCGAATTGTATCCCCAATCGCTCCAAGAGCTTGCGACTTTGTTCGGCGCGGTAGGGAATGGGAGGCTTATCGGGATGATGGGAATCGGAGCCACTGCTGATGAATAAGTCGTGAGTTTTGGCATATTCGAGAAACGCCTCGATTTGTTCGGGAGAATGCTTGGGATAATAGACTTCGATGCCGTCAAACGGAATCTCTGCACGGAATTGGTCGAGTAATTC
>JANQRM010000309.1 GCA_028284565.1 Anaerolineae bacterium
GCCATCTTCTCGATAGGCAATCGCTTCAATCGCATGGATACCCGGATTTTGTGCTAGCCAATTCATCTCCACCCGAAACACCCCGGTTGCCCCCTGTGGCGAGAAGGCTTCATTGATCAGCACCTCATCGACAATCAACTCAATACGAAACACCCCCGCACCTGCATCACGTGCCACAATATCGAACACCAATTCATTCCCCTCAATGATAGAAGCATTGTTCGGTGGCAATAAAAATTCAACTGTCGGGTTATCAAGCGTTGGCACAGGTGTCGGCGGTGGAGTTCCTAGATTGCACGCCGTCGACATCCAGCAAATCAACAATAGCACGACCATTCGCAATGACAAGTTTTGCATAGCTAACCTGCATCCACGCAAGCCGATAAATTGCCAGATTCATCCACCCCTAACCATTGGTCAAATGTGAATATCCATTCGCGTCCTGTTTCCTCCTGTTGAATACGCACATCAATCACATACCACCCAGAATCCCCTTCACTATTGTCATGTCCGATGCAACAGCGCACCAAATCGCCTAAATCAGGGATTTCTAAGACGAACTTGTCGATATTGCCCGATTCGAACGCAAAAATATCTTGAGGTGGCAAAAAGACCGACTCCGTATGCGCTTGTGTCCCAAAGAGCTGGATAAACACATTGGAATCCGTCCCCGCGAGATTCTGCTCCCCAGTCCGCACCCAGAGTGTATAGAGATTTGCCATGCAACTAGCTCCTGTGTTTACAACGCTTGATTATTATCCCGTGTATAAGATAGTGTTGCAAGACAAACTATTGTCTGTGCTAGCCTATGGAATTCGTAGAGTTTGGATGACAGCACTTGCAATATCCAGCAACGATAAGCTCACATCCACATCACCTATAATGCTCAAATTGAAAAGAGCCTCAGAATCGTCAGGACTGGCAATCAATTGGGTTAATCCAAAATTTTCTTCTGAAATTACCGCTTGCATAAGCCGGACGTCAAATCCTTCAACAGTCAATTCAGTGATGCTTGTCTCTGCCTCAGAAACATTATTCAAGATATTTTGCCGAACCTCGTCTGCCCAATCATCAATCGCAATCCCCACAGGGGCAGGAATGATGCTTAAACCAAAAGTGGGTTCAACATTGGGAATCGCCAACAAGGTAAAAGCATCATTTTCCTCTACAATCCAACCAGAAGGATAATCAAATTCCCATTCCCCAGCACGAGTATGTGTCTCTTGTAAGATATATTCGACATCCAACGCTTCAATCGGTGTATCATCCCCAGCCAGCCGCAAGGTATTCAGCATTCCTAATACAATCGGCATCGCTTCATTAAATTGACTCAAGCCGGCACCGTTCATTAATACATCGGCTTGTGTTTCTTTATCAACTGACATCACAATAAAACGTTGACTGAGTAGAATGTTGCTCGCATCGCTATGAGCCGTGGGCATATCATTCACGAGCATTGCTAATGAAAGTCCTTGTTGAGTGTCTGGCACTTCATCTACAAAATTCATTGCCATGGCTTCAACTTGGGAAAAGGGTGAATCCCCTTCATTCGGTACAACCGAGACTAACACGGTCATCGACTGCAAATTGACAATAATGTCACTATTGTTACTGCTACGTCCAGCAATCGGCGCAGTCAACAATACAGATGTCTCATTCGCCATTTCAGCGTTGATTTCCCAATCCGCAGGATATTGAATCGAAAAGACATCCGTTGCATAAGTCTCTGTCAAGTCAATCTCATCCTGCGCTTGAAGTGGAAGCAAAAGGCACAACAGGCAGATACACACAAGCCAAAGTCGGATTTTCATGATCGTCCTCAAAACAATAGTTGAGCAGAGGATGGTAACAACCTTAGCTTATCATATTTCGCACCATCTCATTCCACGATTTGCAACCTTTTTCCCAACGGCGCGTATAGATAAACAAGACTGACAAACAAAAAGGGAATGTAATATCATGCAACACACAACCAATCGCAAACTCGAACGCATTGAACAAGATGAAATGATTGCTGGCGTTTGTGCAGGCATCGCCGACTACTTCAATCTTGATGTCACCATTGTACGCCTTGCCTTCGTGCTATTGGGCTTCGCCAGTGCAGGAACAGCCATCCTACTTTACTTCGTTCTGACACTCGTGATGCCAGAACGCGACGATATGTAGATAATACCCACACACCTCATCATGCAAAAGGACGGTCTTGACGAGCCGTCCTTTTGTATTTCTCCACACTTTTCCTACGCTATCCCCACGCCCTTTTGTCAACTTCAGTACCATATGATTTAATAGTTCTCGATAGACACAATCGGGAATCCATCATCATGCGAAAAATCATCCTCCTACTCACACTTTGCTTAGCCATGACCAGCCTTGTCGCCCAATCCGATTCACTCCGTATCGACTGGTCTCCAGATGAAGTCACCATTTCAGGGACTGTCACCATCACAGGCACAGCCAACCCTGTCGGACTGCAGACCTACTTCCTCGAAAGCGCTCCCTTTGATCCCGATAGTGACGACGAACCCTTCTGGACACCCATCACACTTCCAAGTCTAAATCCTGTTGAAGATGATGTACTGGGTGAATGGAACACCATCATTTTTCCCGATGGAATCTATCAACTGCGTCTGCATGTCGTTCTAACATCTGGTGAAAGTGTCTTCTACACACTCGCACCCATCGGTATTGCCAACACCTCTGACCTTATCGTTGCTGGACCTGTTCAAGTCATCGACACGGCTGGATTGGCTGTACAGACCGCCACACCATCACCGACCTTCACCCCAGCCCCCACCAATACGCCCGCACCCCTTGCCCAAAATCAACTCCCGCTCGAAGTCGGCGGGCACGTCAAATACTTCCAGCAACCTGCCATCGATGCCATGCGTCAAGCTGGGATGACATGGGTCAAATGGCAAATCGGCTTCCACATTGGCAATGATACCACCGTCGCCCGTGACCGTATCCAATGGTCACATAATGCTGGCTTCAAGGTGCTGATTAGCGTCACCGGAAGCAAGGAAGAACTCCTCGAAATGGGTGAGGATTATTATCCGCTGTTCGCCGAGCATCTAGGACAAATCGCAAGTTTAGGCGCAGATGCCATCGAAGTTTGGAATGAGATGAACATTGACCGCGAATGGCCCACCGGACGCATTGACCCCGTTGCCTATACCGAGATGCTCAGACAAGCCTACGATTCCATCAAAGCCAACAACC
>JANQRM010000350.1 GCA_028284565.1 Anaerolineae bacterium
ACGTCCGACGAATATCATCTTCTTAACCGATGGCTTAGCGACGGAAGGCGTGACGGAATCGAATGCGATCCTTGCTAACTTAGATGGTGTCGCACGGAACAATGCACGTATCTTCACCTTTGGCGTGGGCGATGATGTGGATACCTTCTTGCTCGACTCCATCGTGCGTGACCATCGTGGGACAGGCTCCTATGTGCGTCCGAATGAACGGATTGATGAAGAAGTTGCTAGCCTCTATAACAAAATCAGTGTCCCCATCTTGACGGATGTGAGCATCACAGTCGATGGTGTGAATACGGGCTTTCAATATCCGAATGAATTGTCCGATTTGTTCGCAGGTGAGCAAGTGACCATTGTCGGACGTTATCGGGAATCCGCAGACGATGTGACGATTACGATTACTGGAATGTTGAATGGTGACATGCAATCTTATGTCTATCGCAACCTTGACTTCCCAGCGAATGCAGGTGGTGACTCCGTGTTTATCCCACGCTTATGGGCAACCCGGCGAATCGGGGATTTGCTGAATAGCATCCGTTTGAATGGCGAGAGCGAAGAGTTGATTGATAGTGTGGTTAACTTGAGTATCCGCTACGGTATTATCACACCGTATACCAGCTTCCTGATTGAAGAAGAGGACATCCTGAGTCAACAAGGACGTGACCGTGCAATGGATGACTTTGCAGAAGAAGCGGAATCCCTCGCTACTGAAAATACAGGGGGCTTCGCAGTCGGCGCAGCGGATACGAGCAGTCGACTTCAATCAGCGGATGCCCCTGCTCCTGCTCTGTATAATTCATCAGGTAGTCTCGGTGATGAAGCCGACTTGGATGGTGAAGGAAATATTGATAACCGTGTAAATCCCTTGCAAGTTGTGAATGGTAAGACCTTCATCCGTCAAGGCGATGTCTGGACAGACACGAGCTTCTCGCCCGATAACATGGACACAACGGATGTGGTTTTCCTCAGCGACGAGTACTTCCAACTGTTGGAGATGCACCCCGAATTGGCAGACTTCTTCGCCATTGGTGAACAAGTCATCGTCGTGATTGACAATGTGGCATATCAGGTGACAGCGGAATAAGGCTTTTCCCTCCCTGTTTCGAGGGTGGTTGGCAAGATGCTGATCACTCTTTTTTGATTCTAACAGCCTTAACGCTTTGTAATGACAAGTCCCTCTATACTGAAAATAATTGTCATTAAATTAAGAAGGGATTGAGCATGCTTGGTAACAGGGTGTTTGTATTTATCTTTTTCCTTTTTTCTGCAATGCCATCTTTCGCACAAGAAGATGCGATAGGTCGTGCTGTTACACAGGACGATTGGAGTGCGCGGATTCCAGCAGTTATCGTGTCGATACTCATTGTACTTGCTGTGAATGCGATATTCATTGTGCCAATATTCCGCAATCAACATGACCCCATTGACACTTACAAGCCGAAGAAAGGAGAGTAGCTATGTCTCGTTTTATGAAGACACTCGAAAACTTCCTCTCCTTCAAGCGTGTGCCGATGAAGGTTGTGGTCATTACGGCGTTGACCTCCTATGTCCTGCAATTGGGCATGATCCTGCAAAACCAACCCTTATATATCATCGCGCTCTATACCCTTTTGCCGTGGATTCCGATTCTGCTGTTTGAAAGTATCTGGAAAGTCCAACATTATCACTGGATTGCGGTGTTTGCAGTGATTACTGCGTTGCAAGTTGGGCATTTGGCGGAGCATCTGACTCAAGTCGGTGCCTTGGCGGTTGTCGATGGCACACTGGCTTGTCCGCCTCCAGTGGATACAGATGTTCTTGCACAACGAGCGATTGATTTGGAGTTACGTGACCCCAGCGAGGGTCCAACGGGGCTATCATCAAGTATTATTGTTGCGCCCAATGCCTCAGGTCTGCCTCAATTAGATGCCAATGGTAATCAAGTGAGTGGTCCGCCAGCGTGTGGGATATTCGGGCAATTGGATTTAGAAATCGTCCATCTCATTTGGGACATCTTGGGCTGGGTCCTGACGCTGTGGCTCCTGCAAAAATTCCCTAAGAGTAAATGGCTTTGGGTAGCGGCAATCTGGTCATCCATTCACACTGTTGAACATCTCTTCATCAGCTACACCTTTTTCTTGGATGAGGAGATGATTTATACAGGTACGAAGCAATTATGGGCGACAGTAGCGGATGGCGCGATTGTGACAGCTATTCCGGCTGGCAAAGAGACATTACTTGTTGGTTTCTATGATGTCGCAGGGAAGTTTGGGATTGCCGCCAAAAACGGTCTCTTAGGCACATTTATCCCATCATTAAATCCCATATTGCCCCCAAGAGCATGGCTCCATTTCTTCTACAACAGCTTCATCACGATCCCCACGGTGATTGCCTTCATCATCGAACTCCGCAAAGTCTATGACCATTATCTAGCAGAAGCCTTGCCCAACCTCAGTAAAGAGGAATTGGTCACCACCACCTCAAAATTGCACCCCCTCCAATTCAGTGCAGGCGATGTGATTATCCAACAAGGTGATGTTGCCGACTCGTTCTATATCATTTCCAGAGGTGAAGTCGAGGTTGTTCATGAAGAACCCGATGGTTCAGAAGAAATCATAGCACAGTTGCATCATGGGCAATATTTCGGTGAAATCGGCATTCTACATGGGAGCAAGCGTATTGCGACGGTTCGCGCAGTGAATGATGTGGAAGTGCTACAACTTGACCGAAACGCCTTTATCGGGCTGATGGATAGTTCTGAGATGAGCCGAAATGCAGTCGAACAAGTCATACTACAACGTGAAGCTGAGGCAGGTGTCCTTTAACACGCCATTTATCTAATTGGAAACGTCATCTCAAAATGAGGTGGCGTTTTGTTTTGGGTTCATTAAGATAGAATAACCTAATCAATAGCTCAGTGGTCAGGTTGTGCGGTGCGGGTTACAATAGGACTTACATTGTTGATGCCAAGTGAGGAAATGACCATGCCCCGTTGGGACACCTTCATGCTCTTTTTACATGAAGCACAGCAAACGCCACCTGAAGAGCGACAGGCGTTGGTGAATGCCTTACTCGCAGAACGCCGAGACTTCCCGTGGATTGAAGATCGCAAAGCCACCTTTGTCTATGTAGGCAATTCACCCAAAAGCGTGGCACTCAATTTAGACATCATTCAGAATGACCCACCTTTTGAACAATTGGTGCGTCTCACAGGCACAAACTTCTGGTATCTACAACGGGTCTTTGCACGCGATGATCTACTGGATTATATGCTGGCTGTCGATGACCCCATGACACCGCTTGCTCAAGAGCAAAATCTCGTCCAGCGGATCGAAAAACACTGGCAAATTGACCAACGTAATCCCAAACAGCTCGAAACCGCACAGGTGGGAGTCTCGATTTTACAGATGCCTCAAGCACGCCCCTATCCCGATTGGCAAGCGATGTCGAATGTCACGCGGGGGAGCATCTACGAACACGACTTTGATAGCGCACAAATGGGCTTTACGGGACGCAAGGTCTGGGTCTATACACCACCCGAATACGATCCTGATGATGGCATCATGTACCCCTTGATGGTCCTGCTCGACGGACAATGGATGATTGGTCCCTTGCAAGTCCCCTATATCGCCGATGCGCTGATTAAGCATGGTCGGATGCAACCTGTGATTATTGCAATGATACAAAGTGGGACGCAAGCAGAACGTATTCGAGATTTTGTCAGTAATGATGCCCATTATAGTGCTGTCTTGACAGAACTTTTACCCTTCTTGCAGACGGAATATCAGATTGATTCGACCAATTTGGGTATTGGTGGGGTCGGGGTCGGTGCGATTGCGGCGGCACATGCATCCTTGAAGAATCCGGCAGTGTTTGCTCATCTGTTGATGCTATCCCCTCCTTTAGGTCGGGGTCCAGCTCAAGATAAACTCGTGGAATATGCAGAGCGTTTCCGTGATGCCGATTTATTGCCCAAGCGGATTTTCCAATCGGTTGGACGTTATGAGATGCGAACCCGTTTTTATGAACCGGGCTTGGCATTATCAGCCATATTGAAACGGCGCGCGTTTAATGATTCCAGTTTGAATTATCGCTTTGTCGAGTTGGGAAGCGCACACAGCCTCGCCGCCTTCAAGAGCATCATGCCAGAAGCCCTGTCGCACATCTTTCCGGGTGAAGCAGTGGTACAACGGCGAAGCTAAAGATAGACCTCGCTGATAATAGTATAAGGGTTTTTAGTGTAAGTTCGATGGAGGATACGACTATCGTGATTGAGTAAATCTTGTGTGCGGTCATAAACAATCGGATGAGTGATCAAGTCTAGCACTGCATCTCGCTTGACCCAACGGACTTCAGACGTTTCCTCACTTGGACTCAAGTTACCTGAAAGATAACGCCCCACATAGGCAAAGATAACAATGCCTGTAGTGATATTGGTGTAAATCGCCCGTAATTGCTGAATGTCGATATGCACGCCTGCTTCTTCTTGCGTTTCCCGAATCCCCGCCTGAATGGGGTTTTCACCATTTTCCATTTGTCCGCCGGGCGTATCCCATCCGCGGACATGGGTTTTGACGAGTAGGATTTCATTGTGATCATTCGTCACAAGCACAGTTGAAGCGACGATATGTTTGGGTGGTGAGTAGGTCATATAATTATCTGCTCTATGTCAATAGCTGAACAAAGAAGAATAGTGTAATGCCCCATCCTACCGCACTAGCAAAGAGCATGAATCGCGGATAGCGGATACACAAAAAGAGAAAGGGAATCAGCGCAGTATAAGTGGGTAAATAAGGTGTGAAGAAGTAGCCAGCGAGGATTTTCAGCACATTATCTTCTTGTCGGAAGGCGTAAATGAGCAACATAATCCCGATTGCAATGGAGAGTATCGGCGGAATCCAATTCATCGGCGCAACACTAATATCATTGGCAAGAGAGCGTGTGCCGAATTCGTCGATGAGCTTGCTTATCCATTCGCCCCAAAAGAGAAAGGACACCAATATTACAGCCATCAAAACCCCTATCCCGCGTAGTAACGCTTGGCGAGACAACGTAAAAACATAGCCCATGATTGCTTGTGGTTTCACTGCCAGAAAAGGCAAGCTCAGGGTCGGTGGTACGAGCAAACCAATACTCGCAATCCAGTCGATGTTCAGTTCGAGAATCGCATCGAAGCCAAAGGGTGAAGTCAAGGCAACCCATAATCCAAATTGTGAGCCTTCAAATCGACGGTAAATCCGCCAGAGAATAATGAAGTAGAGGAGTGCTTGAATCAGCACAGAAAGCGGAAAAGGCGGAAATTCAAAGGGAACTAATGGGACAACGCCCCATGGTGGTGAGAAGAATCCGGATAAACGCGGATACGGGTCTGAGAAAGCGGAATACGCCAATGTGAATTTGTCTTGTTGGTCTGTCCACACATTCAAAGAACTACCAGCACGCAGAAACAGTGCAATAACCCACCACAAAAAGGCAATCCCCAGCACGATTGCGCTTTCATACCGATGCGGAATAGTGATGAAAGTCGTCTTGTTAGTCATGATGACTAACCTATTCACTTTGAATTAGGCGGTTTCAATACGCGCCCGTTGAGAAGGGTCAAGGCGTTGATGGCGGGCTTTCAACTGCCAGACTCGAAGTGCCGCCTCTGTCGCAATGGTTGGAACCATCTTCGACTCTCCGACTTGGCGATCTGGGAAGTAGATGGGGATTTCGCATATTTTATAACCGAGTTTGT
>JANQRM010000341.1 GCA_028284565.1 Anaerolineae bacterium
GCCATCCCTGCGAGAATCCCGCCTCGTGCCAATGGAATCGTAATGCGCCAGACCGCCTGCCAACTGTGGAGTCCCAGACTGCGAGCGACCTCTTCAAAGCGGGGGTTAATCTGAGCAAAGGCACTTTGAGTCGCACCGATGCTGAGAGGCAAATAACGAATCGAATAGCCGACAATCAATAAAGGCAGTGTCTGATAGAAGGTTGGTAAATTATTCGCGGCAAACGCCACTAGTGCCAGCGCAATCACGATGCCGGGCAAGACATTCCCTGTATACGCCAGTTTCACCAGTCCTTGACTTAGGCGCGATTGAGACTTCAGGAAAAGTAAGCCCAAAGGTATCGCTACGAATCCTACTGCCAGCGCAGTCAACGCACTCACTTCCACCGTGTTGCCAGCGAGTTCAGTTAAACTCACTGGAACCGGGGAATCACCCGAATAATCAAGCGTCCATGATAAGAGAACCAAGATCGGCACAATCACCGCGATAAAAATAATACTCGCACAGAATATCATCGCGGGAATTCGCCAGATACCCAGTTCGACGGTCCGCGCTTGGCGTTTTGCTCCTGTGCCAATGCGATAATGCTTCCCACGCGACGAGATACGATTTTCGGCAAACAACAAAACGAGCGTGAGCGCAATCAAGACAATCGCCAGCAATGACGCGCGCTCAATGCGGAAGGAGTCTGTCTGGATGAAGATGGCACGTGTAAAGGCATTAAAGCGCATAACGGCTACTGCCCCAAAGTCACTTAAGGCGTAGAGTGCCGTCAACACCATCCCAGATAACAAAGCCGGATAGAGTTGTGGGAGAGTGATGCGGAAAAAGACCTGCCAGCGTCCCAAGCCCAAACTGAGTCCTGCTTCTTCGAGTGCAGGGTCATTGTTGAGGAGCGCATTACGGACAGGCAATAAAATATAGGGGAAGGTTACGAGGGTCATTGTGAGCGTCGCGCCACCCCATCCACGTATATCATGCAGACGGTCAACCCCTAATGGTTCGAGGATACCCTGTAGAATGCCTTTTGTCCCGAAAACCGCAAGGAAGGTCACGGCACTCAGATACGACGGCAAGACCATCCCCAACAAACCCAGCACCAACCACACCCGACGATACGGCAAATCGGTGCGCGCCGTCAGCCATGCGTAGGGGACACCTATCAGGGTTGCCAATAAGGTCACAGACCCCATAAGTGCGAGACTGTTCGCTAAGACAGTTAAGGTACGGGGATTCAGAAGATACTCAATGCCCTCTTGTCCGGCACCCGTGGCGCGAACACCCAAATACCCCAAAGGGATCAAGACGACTCCAGCGACGAGAATGGCGAAGATGACCAGCAAGTGACGAGAACGAAAGCGACTAGGCATCAAAAATCTTGTCGGTGTTTATCGCAGGGGCGTACAGCTGTACGCCCTTACAAAGGTAGAGATTATTTTGCATGAGTTAATAATCCAGTGCGCCACTGTCCTCAATCATGTCGACCGTTCCTTGCAAATCATCAAGGTCGGTGAGGTCGATTTCGGGAGCTTCAATATCCGCCAATGCGGGTATATCAACTGTCGGCTCGACATCCGCAATCACCGGATATTCAAAGGTTTCCGTCGCAAAGTAGGTCTGTGCCTCTTCACTCAATAGGTATTCAATCAATTGCTGAGCCAGTTCGGGTTGGTCGGATGTTACGAGAATGCCTGCGCCTGCAATATTGACCAACGCACCAGCATCACCGCCGGGGAAGAAATGTAGTTGGGTCGTGATGTCGGGGTCATCGGCAAGGAAGCGGAAGAGATAATAGTGATTGACCAAGCCAGCGGCAATTTCGCCATCAATGACGGCTTGCACCACAGGCGTGTTGCCATCGTAGGGTTGAGTATCATTCGCCACCATGCCTTCGAGCCATGCTCGTGTATCTTCATCCCCCAATAAGACGCGCATCGCCGTGACATTCGCACGGAAGGAACCATTCGTGGGAGCCCAACCGACCAAGCCACGCCATGACTCATCAGTCAAATCAAGAATCGATTCTGGCAATTCGAGACCATTGTCATCGAGTAATTCGGAATTATAGACCAACACCCGCGCCCGTCCACTTAGCGCGACCCATAAATTGTCGGGTGATACAAAAGCGGGAATTTCCACCAATTCAACGAGTGATTCAGGTAATTCGGTGAGGAGTTCGGCTTTTGCCAACGCACCCAACGCGCCCGCATCTTGTGCAATGAAGACATCCGCAGGACTATTCTCGTCCTCTTCGATAATCTGGCTGGCAACCGCATTCGTACTGCCATACAACACTTCGACTTGAATACCGGTTGCTTCAGTAAATTGTTCTAAGACGGGACCGATGAGGCTTTCGCTCCGACCTGAATAGACCGTCAACACCTCATCTTCTTGAGCCGATACAACACTAAACGATAAACTCAACACCAGACACACAATTGTCCATGAACGCCATTTCATGGGAAGTTTCTCCAAATCATGCAACATACAGCGATTAAAAGATAGCCATTGCAATAACTGCCCCCTGTTGTATCAGACAAGGGGCTTGACTGTCTACGCTTGTGGTCAACTTCACAATTGTTGTGAGGTCATTTCAAAGTTGTATAGAGGTGGGTGTCTCGCTTAGGAGGGATTCAACCTTATTTTCCGCTTGGTTAAATTTTGGCGAGTAACCTGTGAATCACAAAGCTGACGAGGACTATTTATGTCTAGAGGTGAGTTCGATTGCAGATTTAATTGAACCTCAACAGGACTTTCGCGCGTTCACATTCGGTATGTAAGCCATGTTGGTCAAAGGTCTCAAATGCCGTTTGAGCGAATTCATGGGCTTTTTCGGTATGTCCCCGTTGCAGGAGGTAATCAGCTTCTTTGGTGAAATACCAGCCGACTTGACTCGGCGATGGGATTTGCATGTAGAGCATCTTCATTTGCGCCCATTCATTTTCTGCCGATGCCCAATCATTATCGTGCTGAATCAGTATATGCGCTTGTGTGGCGTGGATTTCTGCCATCTCAAATTTGAGGGCTAAGGGGATGGCGAGTTCTTTAGCGAGATTCAGATAGCGTTGTGCGCTTTCGACATCATCTCGCACCAGTTCGCGTTCTGCCATGATTTGATACGAATAGACCATATGACGCGCAAAGGCATCGCGTTCCGCTGAGTCAATATGGTTAAAAATAGATTGAATTTCTTCAAAGGCTTTATCAACCTCATCGTAACGTTTTAATTGACACAACACATACATCCGATTAGAAATCAAAAAGCGATAAATACTTGGGTCGGCTGTTTTGTCTAAATAGGCTATGGCTTGGTCTTGTAAGGCGAGGGCTTGGTCATAATGGGCACGTTTCTCTTTACTATTCGCCATCGTCCCCAAAGCAAACGCCATGCCTGCCTTGTCATGGATTTGCTCAGAGAGGTGAAAGGAGTTCCATAAGATGGCTTCGGCATCCATATAGTCGCCCGCGACATCATGCAAGATGGCAAGGTTCTTGGTGATTTTGGCTTCTAGGGCGATGTCATCCATTTGTCGTGCTTGCTCAATATAGCTCTGCAACTGCTGATTATCGCGTTCAAAATCATACTCGCCCCGAATCATCTGTTCAAAAATACGGGTGGACAGCTGATCGAGAAAGCGGGATTTGGCTTGATGACTCGGTGACATGCCTCATAACCTTTGTTTCATGTGACTCACACCTATTCTAATCAAACTTGAGTTGTGAAAGGCTTGAGATTATTTGTGCGATTGATATGAAATCTTGATGCATTGCGTCCCTTGTGCAATTAACACAATAGCTATAAAAAAAGCGAGCAACCGAAGTCACCCGCGATTAAGAAGAGGGAGGAGTGAACCTTAGCTGGCGTAGGGGATTCCTTCACTGAGCTTGAATTGCAGGAGACTGGCGAAGGAGAGGTCAGGATGCAAAACAAGTTGGGAGAAATCACCATCACTATCCAGATAATTCACCGCGACTTGTCCATTCGTCAGCTTGTAGACGGCGACTGTGCCATCGGCGTTGCTGTCCAGCATCATGTTGTCATCTTCGACAGCGGCAGATTGAATCTCGTCACCACTCAAATAAATCACCTGTGACCAACTATCATCACCAAAGGCAGTTGGCATCCACACCGTCAAGTCCCCATCATGCGAGACAAACACCGTCGCGTCATCCGCAATCGGCAAGGTCGCAGAAGCAGAGTCACTGGCAAATGCAGTCAGTGAAAGTGAAAACACGAGTATGAGTAAGAGGGTAACTTTCTTCATCAGATTGGCTCCTTTTGAGCTTGGTAATTCGATACCCCCACTCTGCCAGCGCAGGATGAATTTTTTGTGGAGAAGTTGTTAGGCGTGTGTAAATAAGTCATGAAGTTGTGATGAAGATGATTTTGGTATAATACAAAGAGATGGATGGCAGAGGTTGCTCAATGACTGAGAAGAAGAAAAACACCGCCCACACTAAATTCCTCAAACGCCTGCTGATGGCTTCGGTTGTGTATAGCGTATTGATTACAGTCATGTTGGTGATTACGATTGAGCAACAGCCAAGAGTCATTACTCCAACTCTCTCAAGTGAAGTTGACCAATTTTCCGTACAAGCGACCTTATTACTATTACAACTCACAGTCTCTGCTGAAGCCGATGCTACCGCTACTGCAGAGGCTATAGCCTCTTTTGAACCGATCTCAACGATGAGTGCTGATGCCCAAACTGAATTGCGAGAAGACTGGCTCACAATCATCGAAACTGAAGTCGGCTTCTCGCATCACGTCTTGACCCAATTGGTTGAGGATCGTATTCAGTATGTCCTCCAAGAAATAGATCATCGGAATGAAAGTCGTAGCCATAGCCGTATTCGTAATGACCTTCCGCCGGATTTTGAAATCACCTCTGAAAGATTGACTTATGAGGGGGATAATTACATCGTCGTACGCTTGCCATACTATTTGCAAAGTAATTCGCATGTTGTTTTGCTCTTTCGACAAACAGATGAAGATATTGTTCTGATGTTCGATAGTCGGGAGTTTGATTTATCATGCTGTTATTCATGGTTCGGGGACTTTGCAGACAGAAACGGTAATGACTATCCCGATATCAGCATACATGCCTCTACTAATGACAACTATCCAAATAGTGGACTCGCTTTAATTGAACTCCGCCCCAATAGAGAATGGGTCAATCTAACAGACGGAATCTCAGCCCGTATGATGCGATTTGTTGATTTTGAGAAAGATGGCATCTTAGAACTCGAAACACTCCAGCATCCACAGATACCATCATCCATATGGAACAAAATAAACTATCGAGACGATTACTGGACTCTTCGCTGGTATCAATGGGATGGAGAAAGCTATGTCCCCTTGCCTGTGTTCGGGGACATGGATGATTAATATGAAAAAC
This sequence comes from Anaerolineae bacterium, assembly GCA_028284565.1. Next base: position 5,400 of record JANQRM010000341.1, read on the forward strand.
AGTGGATACTAATCACTAACCACTAAAAACTAAACTTCTATACCTCGACTTCGTCTTGCTTACGGACAAAGTTCCAAGACAAACCAGACAAAATAAAGAAGACCATGCCTAAAAAGAGCGCAATATTCGTCTCCAGCACATTAAATGCCATAGCCATAAAGAAAATAACTCCAATTGCTGATAATACAGGTGGAATCATGCGATTGTTCATGTGATTGTCCCCTAACCATGCCGACGTTGACACAAGTGTAGGGAGTCAAGGCGATTTCAGCAAGGAATTGATTCCGTTTTTAGTTTTTAGTGATTTGTTTGAGTTCTCATTAAGCATGTCATGTTAGATGAGAGAATATTTATGCCCAAAATACGTTTATGTAGGGGCGATGGTCTCTTGTGTCTACGCGAGCGCGAATCGCCCTTACCAATATTGTGCTTATTTTTATGGATTCGCGTCTTTATGATGTTATCCATAATTCAGGTTGATTAGTTTATTGAAAAGACAATCAGGGTGTGAACTGTAAGTGGGTGATGAGTAAGTCTAATTTCGTCAACAAATCCGCTTCTGTGCCATCATTGACGAGCGTGTAATCTGCAATGGCGATGGGTCCGCCCTTTTCTAAATATTCAATCTCTTGCCAATCACGGGCTTCGGCTTCGGCAGGGGTCAGGGGGCGTTCTGGACGATTGCCGAGTCGTTCATAACGCAGATGACGGGGAGCAACAACCGCCACCACCACCATCGGCACACCCAGTTCCGCATGTAAGAGCCGATACTCACTCCAACTGTACAAGCCATCAATTACCAGCACCGAATGTTCGGCTAATGCCTGCTGGAGATGGGATAAGGCACGTTGGGCAATCGCATCCATGCCATCCAGTCGGCGGAGTTCCTCCCGCACGGTACGTTCATTTTGCGGATTCACCGCCAACCCGCGCCGAATCACCTCATCCACGACGATTTTGCCAAAGCGAAATTGAACATAGCCCTGTGCTTGTAGATAGGTCGCGCATGATGTTTTGCCCGACCCCGGCATCCCAACCAATGCCAAGGCGCGCGGTGGTCTGGATGCATCCCGCATACTGCCTCACTTTTGCTCAATTGTTCATGAAATCAAGACGGAATGATATTCTAATCGTTAGTCAGCGAATTTTCCATCGTGACCTTATCTTGAAAATATGTCTGTAGGGGCGATTGTACTGACGTGTCTACGCAAGCGCGAATCGCCCTTACCCAATGTTCGCTTTGCAGTTTGGTTGGCGCGCAGTACACTTAAGCGCATGGACGAGCGACACTCCCAGCCCAATCCCTACTTTGCTGGACGATACAGCATCTTCACGCAACTCCAGCAATACTTACTCGACCCCGCAGACCGCCACGCATGGTTGTATACGGGGCATCCCAATAGTGGCAAAACTGCGCTGTTACGACAGGTCACAAGCGTGCTGGATGATTCTGTCATTGCTGTGTTAATTCGACTCGATGACCTTCAGATAAAGGATGAAGCCTATTGGCTCTCGCTCCTGATTAGCTCAACCAATGTCAGACTCGAACGCCATAACCTCAACCTAGACCGTCTACCTCAACGTGATGATGACGATTCAGATGATCGAGATTGGTTCAAAGACGAGTATTTCCCCGCACTCATCAAGCTCATTCGCCCGCATCGCCGTTTGCTCTGGTTGTGGGATGATGTACACGTCTTATTAAATGCTGTTCAGGAAGAGATACTTCCTGATGATACAATGGAATATCTGCATAGCCTCTTACTAGCTCATGACCAACTAGGGATTGTCTGCACCTTGCGAACCGAGTATGAGCCACGCATTGGGGAACTCGCGCCCCTTGTCCAAAGTTCCAGAGCCAAACGCCTGAATCATCTCACCGAAGCCGACTTGCAACCCCTCATCGAGCGTATCACCCCACTAGCAACAACCGATGTCGCCCCTGCAGTCCTCAAAGCAACCGGCGGACATCCGCATTTGGTGCATCATTATGCTGAAGCCCTTGCCAGCCTCTACGATGTCGAAGTCACCCCTGTCGATGTCAAAGCAGTCTCAGCAACCCTGTATGAATCCAATCGTGGATTTTTCCGTGGGATATGGACACAACTATCGGCAAATGAACGACACGTGCTAACCGCCCTTGCTGAATTGCATCACGACAATCCAGTACGAAAGATTGACACATCAGCCATTGAACGCTGGTTGCTCGATAGTGATTTCCCAAAGGAAAAGACGACGATTAACGCCACCCTCCGCAGTCTGGAGCATCAGGAATGGGTGACTCTAGCAGAAGGCGTACGATTTAATGGGGATTTGTGGCAACGCTGGTTGTTGGAACATGGTACCGAATTTGGCTTGTCACTCAATGCGAAAGATGCCCCCCTGTCGCGCCGTCTGCGTTGGGGACTCCTCCTTGCTGTTGGTGTGTTTATCGTTGCACTCGTGTTGATTAGCTCGCAACAACGCCCCGCATCAGAGACAACCGATACACCGCCAACGGTGACGCTCGCCGGGTCGAATTAGGGCAAATTCACGGCACAGCGCATCTCACCGAAGGAACGCGGAAACGCCACTGGACATTCCGCAATCACATCCACCGGACCAAAGCGCACTTCAAAGTAGGCATTTGGGTCACTGCTCATCCAGAAGGTCTCAATTGACGTTTGCCAGAAGGGGGTCGCGGTACAACTGTCTTCTGCAATTGCATTCGTATCCGCGGGTCCACCAAAGCGATTCCCATCCCAAATTTGCAGGCACCGTTGTAAGCGTAGAGGCGAATTCGCACGAGACCACTCACTGAGGTCGAGGGACGCACTTCGCACCAGATTCCCATCATCATTTGTCTCGAACAAGATGAATTGCAAGGTACTCACATCCAATCTCTCGTTATCATCCGATGAGCGATTCGTCAGCAAAAGCGTCCGCCCATCATAGCGTAAGAGTAAGGGCGCATCATCCGACACGGCAACCAAAGCAGGTGTCGGCGTTGGTGTATTTGTTGGAGTTAAGGTTGATGTCGGAGTCGACGTGGGGGTATTCGTTGGTGTTGGTGTGTCCGTCGGTGTCGGCGTTCGAGTCGGTGTCGGTGATGGGGTTTCGGTCACCGATTCCAAGAACTCTGCCGTCACCGTGAAGACTGCACCTTGGGTCGCCGTCGCGTCCTCAATTGCTGTGTCCGTCAACTGCATGATTTCGGTAGCCGTCGCATTGGCAATACTCGTTGCCGTCAGGTTGGCTAATTGTGTAGATGTTGCATTTTCTTCGGCTATGCTCGTAGCAATTGCAATCGCGCGTGCCGTTTCCGTCATACCAACGATGGCGGTTGCGGTCATCTCTGCTTGAGCCGTGGCAGTCGCTTCCGCTTCGGCAGTCGCGGTCAGATTAGCCGATTCCGTCGCAGTCGCATTCTCGATGGCGATATCTGTCAATTCTACGATAGCGAGTGCCGTCGCATTGGCATCACTCGTCGCCGTTAGGTTGACAGATTGTGTTTCGGTCATATTGCGTTCGGCAATGGCAACAGCTGTTTCTGTTGCTGGGACATCCACCGGATTCAACGCGCCACTTGCTAAGAGAAGAAGGACAGCAACAATAACGACGCCAACCCCTCCTGCAACCATCATATTCCGATTGTTATTCCCGCCTCCCACCACCGTGGCTGTTTGTCTAGACAAGGGGGATTCCACCGAAGGACGACTGCTGGTATCCGTGACGGTTGGGGAGTCCTCCATCTTGCCCTCATCACCTGAAGGCGGGACAGCACGGGTCGATTGAGGAACACCCAACGACTCCATTGTATTCAGAGCTTCTTTGAGCGCGCCGACAAACTCACGCGAGCTTTTGTAGCGTTTGCTCGGTTCTTTATCTAACGCCTTCATCAATACTCGCTCGACTTCGGGCGTGATATTCGGGTTGATTTCACTTGGCGGTGGCGGGGGATCACTGATATGTTTCAATGCCACACTCATCGCCGACGCATCATCGAAGGGAACTCTTCCCGTCAGCATTTCATAGACGACGATTCCCAAAGAGTATTGATCGCTTTGGGGGACGGCTTGTGCCGATGAAATGGCTTGTTCGGGCGCAATATAATGCACACTCCCGAAGGTATTACCAATAGTGCCTTCGACTGTATTGAGTGCCAGTCCAAAATCCGTAAGAACAGCTTCACCCTCTTCATTAACGATAATATTGGAGGGTTTCACATCGCGGTGGATAATGCCCTGCTTGTGAGCGTAATCGAGTCCACTTGCAATCTGGTCGATTATCTCCAACATCTCATCACGGGGCATCAGCTTGCCCTGCTCGACATAGCCTTTCATGATTTCGCGCAGGTTATGCCCATCGACGTATGCCATCGCAATGAAGTAGAAGTTATCCGCTTGAGCAAATTGATAGATACCGACAATACTCGAATGGTTCAAACGAGCAATCGAACGGGCTTCCCGTAAGAAGCGATCTCGATATTCATCTTCCTCTCCACTGGCAATGAGATTGGGTTCAATTACCTTGACAGCCGCATAACGATCTAACTTCTCGTCATAACCCCGATACACGCGCGCCATTCCGCCGTGACCGATAATGCCATCAATACGATAATCACCGAGTTGTTTGCCAATAAGTGGGTCGGACATTAATCACTTCTCAAGTCATGTGTGTGGTTGTCTGAACAATATTATAGCCATCAGTCGATTATTTCGCATTAAGAGTAAAGAATCAATGTGCGATATGAGGGATTTAGCGGGGTAGCAATTCAGCAAGTAGCACGTTTCCCTAGGTACATAGCAAGGTTTTGCAAGTGCGATTCCCTAAAAATAATAACGCCCACTCAGTTGAGCAGACGTTGATATTCATGGTCATAACGATTTAGCACGGATTGCTAAAGAGAACAAGGACTGCTCCCGTCGTGTTGTTCGTCACTCGTGCTAATTCAAACTGATAGAAACTAGTAAAGGTCTTAGAACCCGATCCCATCGCACTCGCATTGAAATTGTTGAAGAAGTTATCGCGGGCAAAGATCAAGATACTATCCGTTGGGGCGGCTGTCCAATTGATTGTGACGTTGTAATTTGCGGTGTAACTACAGCTATAGGTCGCACTGAAACCAGCACCACCCGCGCCATCTCCCGATGACCCACCCGTTGGGGCGCGCCGTTCAATCGCAGGCGAGGATAAGGTACACCAGACCTCCCCATCAGAAGCGAGGACTTGGACTTGCCAGCTAAAGATACTCCCGACACCTGCCGCACCCGTGTTGATACTGACACTCGTTGAGGTCGTTTCATAAGATGAACCCAAGCCACCATTTTCATTAAAGACATTCACCCGATAGCTGTTTGCACCAGCAACACTCGTCCACGAGAAGCTTGTCGGACCATCGGGTGCTGTACCCAGCGGACCATTAAGCGCAAGCGTACTACAATCGACTTGCCCCCCAGAGGTATCGCTGACATTCCCACTAAAACTACCGCCTCCGCCTGCATTATTGCCACCACCACTGCCAAGCGCATTGAAATAGGCAATGATGTCACCATAACTGGGAAATTGCGGGACATAATTCATAAAGTCATAATCGAACAGCAATAGACGTTCCCACTTTTGCCACTCATCAAAGGTCAAGGGTTCCGGTGGCGAGAAGCCACAGGTGACGGTTGGATTCCCATTTTCATCTTCACCCAAGCAGACTGTTGATTTAAATCCAGCCGGAATAGAGATTTGTTGGTTATTGAGTCCATCGGGGAAGATAATTCCCACACCGTCAATCACAATGAGTTCAATCATATTACCCGGCTCAACCAGCCGAATAATGACTGTTGAACCCAAGCGAATATCCGCCCCATTCACCGTAATATCGACAAAAACATTTTCGGGACCTTGCACAAGAAGCGCATCTTCTGGCACATCTTCGCAACCGGGTTGTCCGACTCCAGTTGTCAAATAGACCGATTGCATCGGAGACCGTGATTCCGCTGACATCACGGTGAGGCTATCGACATCGCCATCCGTTGTCACACGAGAGCGTGCAATCCACGCCGCCCGTCCCAGATAGACCACCCGCAACCACTCGCCATCTTCGCTCAGTCCATCCGCATCCATTTCCGTATTCGTCGTCAAACTGCCAATGACATTCGCATTCAAACTCGGACTGCTACGGACATTTGTGCCACTGAGACCCACTACCTGAATGGACTCACCGGGAACCACTGCGTCAGCGGGATCTACTGCATTTTCGACAGCAGAATCACCCATCAAGACGAAGATGATATTTTGGCCGGGGAGGGTGTTGGGAAGATTCGCCTGCAAATTCAGGACAGAAACACCCCAGATGTCATTGTCGAGGTCAAGTTGAGCCGTTTGGATGCTATCAAGTAAACTCAATCTAGCTCGTTCTGAGGGATCATTAAAGAAGTCATCTTCGACCGTTTCCGTAAAGGTCGCATCTACACGGTTAAAGCCATAACACGCACTGTTGCGATCCATCTCAGCACAGTTATCGCCAATCGCTGTCAACGCACGTTCCACCAATGCTGAGCAAGTGCCACTCTGTTGAGCAACCACCACTACGGACATCAAGAATAAACTAGTGATCATCAAAAAAGAACGAATCCGAGCCATATGCTATCTCCCCAAGTGTTGGTTGTCTTTCGTTATATTATAGTAGATTTCTAGCGTTGTGCGTGATAACTTCTCAATTATCACCATAAGCCACTTAGAGACGGCGTTCCATCCGACGCATATCGTAACCTAATATCGCCCGCACCATGCCCGATGCTTGCAGGCGTGCGGGTAACATCGGAAGCAAGGTATCGACTTCCATCTGTGTTAATGGTCGCAACCGCACCAACACCACTACATACAGAATCGACCCTGCCACTAAACCAAACAGAATATGAATGTTTGACACCGCTAGAGTCATCACAATCATCACCGCTGTCGCCACCACAGGTCTCCAGAGCAACTCCACAATGTTAATAGAACCAAGTCCGCGTTGGGCGAGGATGACAAAGGGGATGAAGAGCATGATTTCCGAGAAGATGGTCACAATCGCCGCCGCTTGGAAGCCGAATTGCGGAATAAAAATAATATTGGCGATGATGTTGAACAAGACAGCGACGAAGAAGGCGCGAGTCACTTGCCGTTGCATATTCATCGCCACCAGCACATATTGCACCAAGCTGTTCATCCAGCCGATGGGAATACTCCAAATCATCAGTTGTAGGGCAATCGCACCATTCGGCAGATATGGCGCACCACCCAAAATAAAGGTCAAGGGTTCGGCGAGGAAGGTAAATCCTACAGCGAGAGGTAAGGCTAAAATCACCAGAAACTTGATGCCGAATTGCACATTCCACTTGAGGGCTTCGCGGTCTCCCTGCGCTTGCCGGGACATGACAGGAAGCAACGCCTGCGTGAAAAAGGCGGGAATGATGTTGATCGCCAGCAACCAGCGATACGCCACACTATATTGCGCGACAGTGACCGCCCCTTTCATCACTTCGAGGATGACAATATCCACTTGGAAGAAGATATGCGCCAGAAAATGATTGAGCATCAAAGGCGCACTTTCTTTAATCATGCCCCACATCAACGCACGGTCTGGTAGTTTGTTGATGAGCCGACCAATCAAGCCCCGTCCAGCGTAGACCAACACCGCAAAGGTAATCAGGTTGTTGAGGATACTCACGCCAGCCAGTCCGACGATGCCATAGCCTAGGAGCAAGACAACCACTCCAAATATCGCTTTATTAATCGTCGTAATCGTGGCAATTGCGGCGGGCTTTTCCGCTTGTTCATAAGCATAGAAAAGCGAAGTCATACCTTTGCTCAAACTCGCGGGGAACAGTCCCAGATAAAGTAATCCGATGGCAACCAGAGCTTCTTCAGGCAGTGCGGGGTCTACAGTGGCTTGACGTATGAGCAGAAAGCCTATCAACAGGGGAATGCCTATGACACTCAGCATAACACGCAAAACAGTGGTGTTATAGAAATAATAACCAGCTTGTTCCCGCGCACGAGAGGCTTCCCGAATCAAAAAGAGGTCGAGTCCAAAATTGTTAAAAATATCGAACCAGACGAAGATGATGACCGCGTAATAATAAATCCCCACGTCCTCTGGCGAGAGGATACGTAACATCACAATTGCAAAGGCGAAATCAATCCCCCGATTGAAGAGATTCAAGATAATCGGCGCGATACTATTGCGCGCGACCTTCGCGGCGGTGGACGAGTCCTCTGTATTCACTCCCACATAGGTCCGCCAGAACCATACACCCAGCAGAAAGACGACCATACCTAAGCTGATGACCGAGCCGAATAAGCCAATCTGGAAACTTGCCGGACTGTAGACTAAGCGCACCGTCCAATCCCCTGACGGCAGTTCCACACCTTGAAAATTGCCCAGCACCAGTTCGACATCATAGGGGGTTTCTTCGGCTTCACCCGCGCCCAATGGACGCACAAAGGCACGCCAGCCCTCGCTATAAGATTCGCTAATGACCAACCAGACATCTTCTTCAGTCTGAATATCGAGGAACTTCTCGCGTCCGCTATATAGCGTGATGGTAATGGGAGTCAGATTCTCCGGTACAGCGAGTTTAGCATAATCAAATGCGCCATCCTCATTGGGCAACCATGCCTCATCGAAGTCGCTTTGTAACACAGTGTAGGCGCGTGGCACAGCATAGGGATTCTCCCAGATGACCACCGCCTCATCCCCATACACCTTGTCCCACTCACGATAGGGAATATTAGTCAGTCGATCAGCAACAACATAGCGAATATTCAGTAAATGGAAGAGAGGCGAGTCAATCGTGTCTTCATGTGTGCCAAGTGGGTTCAAATCAGCACGAATAGGGACAGGAGCAATGCGATTGAAGTCTGCCTGATATTGCACTTGGAGCGCGCGCATGTAATCCATGTATTGCTTGGGAATGATGCTATCGTAACCTCGCACATCATCCAAACCAAACATCATCGTCGTATTGGCATTCAATATCGGCGGTTCATCCAAGTGTTCAAGCGTCGTATATCGCCAGTCCCCTTCTTGTCCTTGTAAGAATTCGACGGCTGGTGGCACAAAATCGAGGAGCAAGGAGTCACTTGCCGGATTGAATCCCCATGAGGCAATCAGTAAATCTATCACAACAATACCCAGTGTAAGTATCTGCCAATATCGCCAGCGTCGGCTTGCTAACCATAAGGCTATCCCCGATGACAAAACGACAATGCCCAATACCAGTAATTGAGGCAACAAGAAATTATAGAAGGCGCGCCCATCAGCAAAGGCTTGATTCGCCAACGCCATACTTTCGACAATGCGCTGGAAGGTCGGTTCGAGTTGGTTGAAGAGGGCGGGACTCACAGCCACGCTAATCAACAAAAGTGAGCCAATGAACACCAATCCAGCACTCAACCTCAACATAGCCGAGCGAGTCTCGTTTTGGGATTGCACGGATTTCGCCAGCTTATCCATCCCAATCGCCGACAACACCGCCACAGCCACAGTCACGCCGAACACCCAGCGAAAAGGCGAATTGAGTTGGTTGATGCCCGGCAATGCATACATCAGAGCATAGGTCGGCAAGCCAAACATAAACGTCAAGCTGATGCATCCCAATACAACATAGAGGAAAACCGTGATGCGTTCAGTCGCTTTAGAAAAGAGAGACGACACCACCGCATAGCCAGCAAGAATTAGAGGCAACACGCCCACAAAAAGCGCGCCTTCGACATAATTCTTGATTCCCCAGTCGATGAAGTTAATGGGTTCCCCAGCGAGGTTGCGAAGGTCAGTCACTATCTCCATCGTGAAGACATCGAGATAACTGTGCATTGCTGGACTGCCGTAGAGATTTGGCAAGAGATATTGCAACATATCACGGGGCGCGTGAGCATAGCCCAACACTGTCTCTAAGCTGGCACGTTCTGCCCGCCAATTCGTCTGGACAAACTCAAACAGCGGAATGAACTGAATCGAAGCAAGTCCAACACCCAAGACCACCATCCCCAACAACGCGAAACCCCGTTCCAAGAGTTGTTTCGTCGCGGAATGTTCAGGTGCTTTTCGTTCTTGGACGTACACATGAAGTAAGCGTCCAGCACTGACATAAGCGAGAATGATGAGCGTGTAAATCGTGATCTCAACGTGTCCCGCAAGGATGTTGAATCCCAAGCCGACTGCGCCGATGGCTATCCACGGCAAAGTTGAGGGTCTACCGAGTAAAGGTCGTCGTCGGATGATGTTCTCTGCCATCAAGAGCAACAAGGGCAACCAGACTGCCGAGCCGACAATCATCGGAAACACCGCACTGGCGATCATAAATCCAGCCAACTGATACACGATTCCGCCAAGCGTACTGCCGCCACGTCCGATTCCCATGCTCCGCAAGTAGGCAAACATGAACACCCCAGCCAGCCACAGATTAACCACGATGAACCAGCCGTATGCTGAGGTGAGAGTCAGAACATAATAAATCAGGCTCGGTGGATAAAGTGCCGAATGCTGTCCCGCGGCGAGGAAGGGAATGCCACTGAATTGATGCGGATTCCAGAGGGGGATTTCGCCCTGTGCCAGTTGCTCCCGAATGAAGGACTTCCACTGTACATTCTGCAAGGCCATATCCGACAGCAAGTGATTATGCGGAATCTCAGGCGCGTTGACGACCTCCCGAAAGGTGCGATACGGTTCATATTGATACAGGTTTTCTGTTGGGAGCAAGGTTCTCCCACCCAGCGTCTGTTGCCAGAACATCGTCAAGGGCAAGACGAAGAGTAGGATAATAATTGCAATGTCGGGGAGTCGACTACGCACACGAGCCATTCAAAGTGTCCTTGAGCTTTGAAAATAAGCACTGCTTCCTTATACACGTCAGGAGAACATATTGCGAGTCGAAAAATGCTTTAGCCAAATAGGTTGTGGTAGGGCATACAACTGTACGCCCTTACAAATTTTCATATTTTGCTGTTGTAACTTCCACTTTCTCTACTTTTTACTTATCTACTGACACCCACGCTGGAATGAGAAATTCACCCCAATACAGCGACTCTGCACCTTCAACAAGGACAAGGGATTGTCCAGCAGGCGATTGAATCAGCAGGCGCATATGATAGGGTCCGCGAGGGGCATCATCGGGGATGGGTAAACAAGGTTGTAATGCGATAACGTCGCCTTCTTCAGCAGACGGCAGTTCACCAGACCATTCCGTGCGTGTCGTATTAAAGCCCTGTGTCAGCCACACGAGTAAACGATAGCCGTCAGATACCGATTGCAAAGCCGTGAACTTTAACTCGGTGCAGAATTCATTCCCGATATTCGCATAATAACGATGCCCAATGCCTGAATCATAAGACAAGACGGGTCCCCGCGTGAGTTCATAGAAGGCAAAGTCCAGGTCGCCAAATTCAACCGACTCATCCATGTCAAAGCGATAGAAAGTCATCAGCATTACGGTGTCACGGTAGCCAACGGTGCGACCTCGACGGAGTTGAAAAAGGGCATCCCACGTCTGTGGACGATTCGACGGCGCAATCAACCAAATAGACTCCGCATTGGATAAAGTATCGACAAAGCCATGAATCGTCTCTGGCACGAAATCAACCCAGCCAATATCAATCGAAATCCCCCGACGCAAGCCAAGCTGACGGTCATAGTAACTGGCGACATTCCGCGCGGGCAGGTCAATGATGGCAGGAAGTTCCGAGTTGCGTTCTGCAATGGCACGTTGAATCGATTCATTCCAAGGCGGTTTATTAATCCAAGTGTTCGGTGCATAAGCGGATAATTGGGCGATAACAATCAACGTGATGATAATCAGAGGTAATACCCAACGCAGACTACTTTTTCCGATGCGCTCAAAAGGCGATGTAGCAATATGACGGATTCCATAGGCTGAAATCAATGCAAAAGCGGGAACAATGCCAATAAAATAGCGCAAGACCAAGAGTGAGAAACCAACCAATTGCCCGATGATGAGTATGATAGGCGTGAGGATAAACCAGAGTAGACATAACAAGAGCACAGAACGATACGGTCTCAGTTGCCATAAGCCACTACCGAGCAAAAACGCAATGAAGAACAAGCCTCCCTGCCCAACCGTCAGCATGTCCCAGAGCCATGTAATTGTTTCCCATTCTAAGGTTGCCGTTGTTGTACCAAGGGGTCCATTCGGGAAGTTTTGGAGTTGTCGGAAAGCAAAGGGCAACCACGGAGCAAAGCCAATAAACACGATGAGATAAGCACCCACTCTGCGGAGATGAAAACGTCGAGTGATAACAAGATGGGCGACATGACCGAGCAAAATAAGAAAGCCGAGATAATGCGTCCACAGCATCAGAGCAACTGAGATGCCATAAGCCAACGTATTTTTACGTGACGGTTGAGCAGTCCAAAGCAAATATATCCAAGTGGAAGACAGGAGCACCGCTAAGAAGAGCGTATACATGCGGGCTTCACGGGTGTAATACATAAAGAAGGGCGAAGTGGCGAGGATAATGAGAGCAATAAACCCAGTTTGACTATCAAAAAGCCGCTTACTCAGTGGGATTAGGAATGCAAGTGATAATAAGCCGAAGAAGGCAGAAGGAAGGCGCAACACAAAGACCGACTCACCAAACAGCATCGTCCACACATCCATGAACATGTAATACAAAGGTGGATGAACATCGTGTTGGGTGCGTTGAAACACATTTAAAACACTATCGACGATAAAGCCGAGCGTCTGTCGAAT
>JANQRM010000346.1 GCA_028284565.1 Anaerolineae bacterium
GCGACCAAGCCAAAAAAGGCTAAATCAAGGGGTCCAGGCCATGTGAGGTCTTCATCGCCTTCTGCTTCGCCTTTCGCTTCCTGACGCATCAGCCCATGCGAGAGTGTGCCACCGAGAATGACGAAGGACATCAGGGCAAACAAGAGATAATCGACAACGAGGGTATCCCAACCATAGGACTCCGCATAAAAGACCGTCCCACCCAAGATAATCGCAAGGCAGAAGGTCGCACCCAAGCCTACACGCGGGTCACGGGTCTCCCATGTCGGGGAGAGCATTGAGCCGGCTCCCAAAATCACCGCCCCAACAATGAACGCAATAAATAGTGGCATAGGCACTCAGAAAGCTAGAGTTCAATAACAGCCATAGCATACGAGGAATAGGGCAATAAAACGAGATTGAGTTCGGTTGCATCGGGTGTCCGACTTATGTTAGGATGGGTATATCCCAATCAACATCAAGGCAACTCTCATGTATTGTCGATGTTAATTCTTACATTACCTCAACTTCACGCTTGTCTCATCTGATAGCCAATCGTGGCAATTTATCTTCACGTTAACAACGGTAGCAACCTCGCCGTTCATTTGTTTGTGCCTCCGCGCGCCACCAAATCGTGATTGACATACGCCCGTTTTTTGTCAATGAATCACACAATGGAGGAACAAACTATGAACATTCGCCCCATGAAAATCGACGAAGCCGAAACCATCGTCACACTCTGGAATGACTGGTGTGTGGAGGACACGGGACATCTGCTTTCGACAGAAACACAGGAACGCATCTTATCCAATCTACGCCAATATGTTGACCATCCCGATTGTCACTGCCTCGTTGCAGAAGTCGATGATCAGATTGTCGGCTATATCACCTTCTATTTGTCGAGCCATCCGATTCAGCCGGGTTATAGTGGTGAGATGGAAGACCTGTATGTCAAACTTGATTATCGCAATCAATGAATCGCTCAACGCCTTGTAAACGGCGCAGTTGTACAACTCAAGCAACAGGGAGCTGGGGTCATCATGACACGCGCCGACAAAGAGGATACGGATTCACTCGCCTTCTGGCATAGACAAAAGTGGGATCAAAGCATGGTGGTATTTGCCATATATAGCGACCTTCCCAATGAGCCTGCTCTACAAGCTGTGTGGGATAACTATCAAGTATCATAAGGGATGAAGTAAGGGTGTACAGCTGTACGCCCCTACATTGCGCTATATAATCCAAACCCTTATCTCCCTCTTACGCTGTTCCTATAGACTTTGCTGTATCCTCATGAAATGGCTGACTGGTTTCCCATCGCATCCGATAACTCCCTCAATGAGATTCGCATCCTGATTGTGGCGGATAATTTGCTGGCACGCACGGGTTTGGCGACCTTACTCAATGAATACTCCGTATGTGATGTTATCGCACAAGTGGACGGGCATGACCTCTTGCATGATTTGGATGTTTATCAGCCGGATATGGTACTGGTTGATTTGGGCTGGAATACGGAATCCTTGCTGGATTGCGTGAATGAACTAGTTGACGGTGATTGGACGGTAGTCGCATTGCTTTCCGATGATGAAGATACCATTACGAAAACGCTGAGTGTTCTGCGACAATTCTCAGCGTATGGTGCGTTGTTGCGGGATAGTGCGACGGAGATGTTGGTCGCCGCTTTGCAAGGGGTGGATAATGGCTTGGTGGTGCTTGACCCCTCGCTGACGGATGCACTCGCCCCACTCGAATCCGCCTTGATTCCATCTGTTGAGGCTCTGACTCCACGTGAAGATGAGGTCTTGCAATTGCTGGCAAAAGGCATGACAAACAAAGCCATCGCGCATGAACTTGGCATCACCGAACACACGGTGAAATTCCATGTGACAGCGATTATGACCAAACTCCAAGCCCAAAGCCGAACCGAAGCCGTCGTCACCGCAACACGCTTAGGCTGGGTTCTCCTCTAAGGATTGACCTTCCATAGATGAAAATTTAATGCGAGAACAACATTTTTGATGTACGCTAATAGGATAAATTGACAGAATTTTGGATATTCTATGCTTGTAGACATACTGGTAATGCTCGCCATCACCATCATCTTGATTGGATTTAATGCGCTTTATGTGGCAGGTGAGTTTGCGGCAGTGAGTTCGCGCAAATCACGGATTGAGCAGTTGTCAAGTGAGGGTAACCGACTTGCTAAAACGATTTTGCCCGTCTTGAGTGATAGCCATCGACTGGACAATTACATCGCCGCTAGCCAAGTGGGGATTACGATTTCGAGCGTGGTGTTGGGGATTTATGGTCAGCAACAAATTGCGCCACTTATTGCCCCCATGCTTTCGTCACTGCCCTTTATTACGGATGTCGCGGCGGCAGGTGTATCTGCTACCGTCGTCCTCATTTTACTTACCACTCTCCAAGTCATCTTAGGCGAACTGGTTCCCAAGACCCTAGCGCTTCGCTATCCAGAACAAGTGGCACTTGGCACAGCCATTCCCATGCGTTGGTCTGCGGATATTATCCTTCGTCCGTTGATTTTCATCCTCAATGGTAGTGGCAACCTCATCATGCGCTTGATGGGTATTCATCACGCCGAAGGACATAAGCACGTCCATTCTCCCGAAGAGATTAAGTATCTGATTCTGCAAAGTCATGAAGGAGGGTTGTTGGATGAGCAGGAGCATCGTCTATTGGACAGTGCCTTGCGTTTTGGCAAATTTCGCGCGGGCGACATCGTGATGCCCCGTACGAAGATGGTCGCGGTTGATATATCTACGCCCTGTGATGACATCCTACAAAAAGCGGCAGAAGCGGACTTCACTCGCATTCCCATCTACGAAAATGATATTGACCACATTATTGGCTTTATTCACCTCAAGGAACTGTTCCAATTGTCGTATAAAGGAGAAAGCGAAGACATTCGTCCGATTTTGCGCGACGTAACTTTTATCCCCGAAACCGCCTATCTGGATGATGTGTGGGATACGCTGAATGAACAGCAATCTTATCTCGCGATTGTGTTGGATGAATACAGCGGGACAGTGGGAATGTTAACGCGCGAAGACCTCATCGAAGAACTTTTTGGGGAAGTGCAAGACGAATTCGACCCCTCTGAAGAGAACCCCATTCGAAAACTCGATGAGCATCGCTATTGTGTACGTGGGGAAGTCTCCGTAGCATTCATCAATGATCGCTTGGGACTCAATCTCGAAACGGACAACGCCTTCACGATAGGGGGCTTGTTTTTGAATGAATTGGGACACATGCCCAAACTGAATGAAGTCGTAAAGCTGAAAGGTGTGGAACTGAAAGCTATCACCTTAGACGATAAAGCCGTCGAGGAAATCGAAATGACCTTAGAACAAGCTGTTGCCGATGATGAGGATGCGTAATCATGGTACTGATTGATTTCCTGATTATTTTCATCCTGATTTTGCTGAATGGCATGTTTGTTGCGGCGGAATTTGCGATTATTGGGGTACGTCCGACCCGCATTGCTCAACTTGCGGAACAAGGGCATGGGACAGCTAAGCGGGTACAACATATCCTCAAAGACCCCAACCGCATTGACCGTTACATCGCTTCCGCCCAATTAGGGATTACGTTGGCAAGTCTTGGTTTGGGGATGTATGGTGAGCCTGTGATCGCCCACCTGCTTGAACCGATGCTCCATGATGTCTTCGGCTTAAGTGGAGAGGCAGTGCATACTGTCTCCTTTTTTATCGCACTCGGAATCATCACTTACTTGCATGTGGTGATTGGCGAGATGATTCCCAAGTCGCTTGCCTTACAAAGTGCAGAGCGTGTCGTCTTCGCGTTGTCTCGTCCCATGTTCATTATGCAAACGCTCTTTTCATGGGCAATTACCATCCTCAATAACATCGGCTTGTGGGTGCTCAAAGTTATTGGTATGCCACCACCGTCAGGTGATGAACGCCTCCACACAACTGCCGAACTCGAACTTATCATCTCGGATAGTGCAGGCGAGGGTCTCATCGAAGCCGAAGAAGAAAGCCTGATTCGCAACATCTTCGACTTTGCCGATTTGACAGTAGGACAAATCATGATGCCACGCCCCAAAATCGAAGCCGTCCCCGTTGACATCAGCAAAGAAGACTTACTCGAGAAGATGTTCACGTCTATTCACAGCCGTTTCCCCGTCTACGAGAACGACCTCGACCACATGCTCGGTCTCGTGCATCTGAAAGACATGGTGCATCACCACCTGAACGACGCGCCTTATGACCTGAAAGAACTGCTCCGTGATGTACCTTTTGTGCCAGAAGGACTACCTGCTGATGACCTCCTACCGATTTTGAAGCGAGAACAAGTCCATTTGGCGATTGTGATTGATGAATACGGCGGTACAGCCGGCATCGTCACGCTCGAAGATATACTCGAAGAAGTCGTCGGTGAAGTACGCGACGAGTTTGATGTCGATGAAAGCGACCATATCACCGTCGTGAAGAAGGGACATTTGGAAGTTTTGGGCGAAACCCGCTTTGACGAACTCGCGCCCTATCTCGAACTTGCCGATGATGAGCGCATCCAAGCTGTGGATACCGTGGGAGGCTTGATGGTCGCCAATATGCCACTCCCGCCACAAGAGGGGGGCGAAGTCACGGTAGAAGATGTCACCTTCCGCCTCGATTCTGTCGATGGACTCACTGTCGAAAAAGTTACCATCCTCTTTGAGGAAGACGACGAACTCGAACCTGAGACGGATTAGCTCATGCTTGAGGATCTTGATCAAGTTCCTTGGGACAAGTTGAAACATGCTTATGGTGAAGCATCCGATGTCCCAGACTTAATCCGTGCCTTGGCATCACCCATAAAAGTTGCTCGTGATAATGCCTATAACGCACTATACAGCAACATTTGGCATCAAAATACCGTGTATGAAGCGACTGCTTATGCAGTCCCCTTTCTAGTTGAAGTATTGGATGCGCCAGACACTCAAGATAGACATCTTATTCTGGAGTATTTGGGTATGCTAGCAAATGGTAGGTCTTACATTGATGTCCATCAGCATTTAGATGAAGACTATCCATCAGAAAGACATGAAACCGACGAATACAAACAACGACTAAAAACAGAACTCGGCTGGGTGAGGTCAGCATATGAGGTAGTGGGAGATTATGCCAATGTCTATCTTAAGTGGCTCGTTGATGGTGATGAGGAGACACGAGTCGCGTCGGCTGGTTTATTGTGTGATTTCCCAGAGAAACGTAAGGAAACCCTCAAACCACTCAAACAACGCCTACAGAATGATGGCAGTCTACGGGTTAAAATAATGATCCTATCGGGATTGGCAAATATCCTCCCAAGCCCGGCAAAGTCGAGCATCAATTTTTTACTCCGCTATATGGACGAAAAGGAAGAACCCCTCATCCGTTTTTACGCCGCAACCTCACTCGTCAATATCACACGCGACCAGACACCCCAGTTCGTCTTAGAATTCCTGCAATCAGCAATAGATGAAC
>JANQRM010000349.1 GCA_028284565.1 Anaerolineae bacterium
GAATGATGACGAAGGCAATCACCAATATCATTGCTGGAAGCATGAAGAGCAAGAGTGACAATTCACTCAAGCGACGACGTGAAATTTTCCAATTCAAAACTTGGACAGCTTGCTCATCCACACGAAAGGTTGACATAAAATTCCAAAAATGTTTTTCAAAGTGTAGGGGCGTACAGCTGTACGCCCTTACTGGTGAGGTTTATACGACAGGGGATTATTCCAACGCCAGCCGTTTCACATTGTCCGAACCAACGATTTCTTCAACCGCTTCGGCAAACAGGGTCATGGCTTCCATGGCTGTCGCTTCACCCAGCATAATCCGTTCAGTTGCAATCTGAATTTGCTCAGACACACGGCTATATTCCGGATGGGCTGGACGGAAGGACTGGAACGGCAAGACGTTGTTAGCTAGTGCTTCATTGAAAGAATCCGTTGGTGCATCCACACGCGCTGGAATACCACCCACGCCATCAGCATACGCACCAATGTTATCTGCACTACTCATGAAGGTGATGAATTCCCATGCAAGATCTGCATTTTCGGTGGTGCTAGACATTGACCAGCCCCAGCCACCGCCCATGCCGACAAAATCCCAGCCGTTAATGCCTGCACCCGGTTCACGCGCAGGCATCGGCGACCATGACAATACCTCATCCCGGTTTTCAATGCCCCATGGTCCATCAGGTGCATATAGTCCCCAAACGACGTTTACGACCACAGCCATGCCAACATCCCCATTCGAGAGACCTTCTTGCAAGTAGAAGACCCATGGTTCAGGTTCCATGAAGGGTTCAGGATCAGAGTATTCTTCCCCAAACATACGCTCATAGAAGGAGAACGCATCCAGAATCGCGGGACTTTCCACAATCCACTTGTTATCACTAGTATCAAGGAGTGTGCCACCTGCGCCACGGAAGAGCATGAAGAAGCCATCAATCGTCGTGCCTTCGCCCCAAATCGTGCCGGATTCAACTTCCATCGGAATCACATCAGGCACGTTTTGCTTAATCATTTCTGCCGCTTCAAAGATTTCTTCCCAGCTCGTCGGCTCAAAGGGCAATTCTACGCCAGCCGCTTCCAACACATCCGAGCGATAGAACAGCACGCGCGTATCAGTGTTGTACATAACCGCAAAGGTCGCGCCATTATAGGCAGGCATTTCCATCATACCTTGCGGGAAGTTTTCCCATTCATCCCATTCCGCAAGGATGTCATCCAGTGGCATTATCACTTCTGCCCCTACCAAATCGGGCAAGAAATCCGCACTGACCGAGAACACATCCGGACCCACACCTGCACTGAAGTCGAGCAAGAGTTGGTCGGTATAGCCTTCTGTCGGCTCATTGATGACCACATTGACGGTCACGCCTTCTTCCGCTTTCATCGCAATGAAATCTTCAATCAGCGCATTCACAGTCTCAGAGCGCGGGTCACCGGGGAATGAAATGGTAAGGGACTGTTCGTCTTGGGCAACTGTTACTGCCATGCCCATAACGAGACTCAGTAACACCAGAACAAAGCCTAATTTTGTTAATGTGCCTTTCTTAAACATGCTGTATCTCCTTTATTTGATAGTTAAATGAACATTTTGTTTGAACTTGTTTCAATCGCGCCTCCTTTCTCGTGTTGGTTTAATGCCACGGATTTGCATTGCCATTCTCTCGATACAAAAATGGGAAATAAGGACCGGCATACGTATCGCCATCTTTGCCACTCAATAAGCGAACATTATTGTGGGCATCCGCTGGCGTACCCGCCCGATAGCATGTGCCATCCGGTTGCAGATGGAGTACAAGCGACAGACGAGGTGCACTACTTAAATTGGGACGGCTACCATGTATCGTCAAGCAATGATGAAAGCTCATCGCCCCCGCCGGAAGTTCACAAGATACGGTCTCAAAGGGTTTGCCAGAGGATTTCTCAATCGACTGTTGCAGGGCTTCAAGGTCTTGGGCAAAGAAATCACTCCCTTCTTGGAGACCCCATTTGTGACTGCCCGGCACGACTTCCATACAACCGTTTTGCTCATTCACGTCCACCAGCGCGACCCAAGCTGTGAGCAGATTCGCGGGTTCAGCACATTGCCAATAAAACCAATCTTGATGCCAACCCACCGCCCCGGCTTCTGTATCGGTTTGTGGGGGCTTATGCAAGAGTTGGTCATGCCACAACCGAATCCATGATGAACCCGACAACTTCGCCGCCATCGCCCCTATCGCTGTGTTAAGAGCGAGTTTCGCTAGCACCGAATCGCACCAGTAGCTGTTATCAATTTTCACAATTTGGTCAATCGGTTCACCAATGGGGATGCTTCGACTATGCGGTGTACGTCCCGTTTCATACTCCCCTGCCACAACTTTTGCGTGATGTTCCCGAAACAACACCAACTCGTCATCATTAAATATTTTAGGACCAATCCAATAACCATTTTCTTGATAAAAAGCGACATCGGCATCTGTCACTAAATCATGAATGTTTTCCACAAAAATCTCCTAATTAGCCAAAACCAAATCGAGTTGTTCCCAATCACTATTCAATCGTGCTTGTGTCTCCGCCCAACTGCGGACTCCACTTGTCGCATCAGGAGCTTCCACATTACACGCTCCCACCGCACAGGCAAACCGAATACACTCTTCCGGCGGCGACCCACGCAACAACGCAGTCAAAAACCCACCATAGGCACTATCCCCCGCACCTGTCGTCCCTACCACATCGACCTTAAATGCCGGATACCACAACGATAGCCCTCGCCAGTCGTCGGGATTCGCATCCACTTTACGCAGGCGATTGAGCTTGGAGTCATCATCTGTCGTCTGGAGATAAAAACCATACTCCCCCAACTTAAAGCCCGTGATTGCTACGCCCATCTCCAACAAATCATTTGCCAGTGCTTCGAGATAAGATTGTGACAGATTCGCCATCACATCCCCGTCCCACGCATCATAGTGTGTCCGGCGTAACATAAATGAGATTTCTTCGATGCTAGGGATAAAAATGTCACAATACGGCAGTGTATTGATGAGGACTTGTCGCCAATTTACTTTCCCATTCGGGCTGTTCGGGTCAGGCAAGGTCATATCCAGTGACGTAATCACACTCATTTCATGCACCCGTTGAAAGATTGTCATCAACGACTCCCCTTCATTGTCGGAGAGCTTTGGCAAAATTGTCGGATACCCCAAATGAAATAGCTTGGCTTGCTGAACGAGATCAAAATCAATATCGTCGATGTCAAAGTGTTCGTTATTGCCAGCACAATGAAGGATGATACGGTCTACATTTTCCGGCGAAAGAATCACCGAATACGAACTGGCTTCATTCTTGCGGGTCTTAATCAAGTCGCCTAAATATTCTTCACGTTCCCGCAACTTGGCGATTATCACCTGACCTAGCAAGTCATCACCCACTGTCGTCATCAGCCCCGCACGGACTCCCAAACGATGAAATGCCAAACCCGTGTTTGACACTGCCCCGCCCGTCGCAATCGTCAACGCACCAATTTCAAACAACCTACCCGGTGATGACAGGGCACTTAAAGGCGTGTGCGAGGTTTCTGGCAACAAGTCAGCACACAAATGCCCACTGACGATGACATCATAGGTCATGATGGT
>JANQRM010000357.1 GCA_028284565.1 Anaerolineae bacterium
GTGCATTTCCCACAACTTTCATGATGGAAGAATTTGGTCACTTTGGAGGCAACCCATGTAATATCCACGGTGTCATCCATGATAATCAAGGATGCTGACCCCAAAATGGTGTCGATATTGACGCAATCTTCATAGGTCATCGGCGTATCGAGAACTTCATCATTCAAGGGAACAATGGGTCCCGAACCACCGGACGGCAACATAGCTTTGAATTCACGTCCTTCAGGCGGACCACCCGCTAATCCATAGAGTAAATCACGGAAGGTTGCGCCCATCACAAGTTCATAATTGCCCGGTTTTTGAACGTGTCCACTGACGCAGTAAATTTTCGTTCCTGTGGATTGTTCTGTTCCCATCTTTTTGTATTCATCTGCGCCTTCACGCAAAATATACGGAACATTGGCGAGGGTTTCTACATTGTTGACGACGGTTGCTTCCTTATATAAGCCACCACCTTTTTGTGCGGGGAAGGGTGGACGTACACGGGGTTGCCCAAGGAGACCTTCTAGGCTGTTGAGCAAGGCACTCTCTTCACCACAGATATAGGCTCCTGCGCCGAGATGAGTGTAGACTTCGCAATCCCAACCACTACCCAGCACATCTTTGCCGACGAAACCTTTCTTCCGTGCGTCGTCGATGTGTTTGTCAAGTTCATGCGCGAGGTCCCAGAATTCACCTCGTAAGTAGATGTAAACGGAGGTGGCTTGAATCGCCCATGCACAAATCATCGCCCCTTCAATCAATTGATGGGGGTTGGTTTCCATAATTTCGCGGTCTTTGAATGTACCTGTTTCGCTTTCATCGGCATTCACGACCACGTACTTGATGGGTTCACTTTGGGGGATGAAGCTCCATTTGACTCCGGTAGGGAAGCCTGCACCGCCCCGTCCACGTAGATTGGAAGCTTTGACTTCATCAATGACTTCGGCGGGTTTCATTTTGATGGCCTTCTTAAGTGCTTTATAGCCATCGTGTTTTTCATAGACTTTCAGTTGTTCAATCTTGTCGATTTCACGTCCGCGTAGGAGAACGTACTTTTGTTCAACCATGTTTCGCTCCTACTTTCCGTTGGCTTCGGCGCGCCACTTGTCGAGCAGTTCGCGCATTTTGTCTTGATCGAGATTTTCTTGATAGTGGAAGTTGCACTGAAGCATTGGAGCTTTATCACAGGCGGCGAGGCACATCACATGCTCCACCGTAAACAAGCCATCTTCGGTGGTTCCGCCTTCGCTCACACCGAGTTCATCTTTTAGCCAAGCATGGAATTGGTCAGCCCCCTTTAAGGCACAGGACAAATCCGTGCAGACTTGTAGCCAATACTTGCCCTTCGGACGCTCCGAGTACATGGTGTAGAAGCCCGCGATAGATTTCACCTGAGTCGGGTCCATCTCACAGAGTTCAGCGACTTCATTCACACCTTCAGGACTCACCCAGCCGTATTCTTCCTGTGCGATGTATAGGAGAGGCATGACTGCCGAGCGTTTGTCGGGATATTTGCTGAAATGATGCTGAATGCGGTCTTCGTATTTTTTGTTGCCGATAATTGCCATTCTCAATCCGTTCCTTTAACGGTCACAGTCGCCCAATACAATATCGACACTGCCGATAATCGCTACCATGTCTGCAATCATATATCCCTCAGACATCATAGGAAGTGCTGCAATATGAATGAAGGAGGGTGTTTTAAAGTGGACACGGCGCGGTTTGTTCTTGCCTGTTCCGTGAATATAACAGCCGATTTCTCCGCGCGGGCTTTCAATCGCGGAGTAGACTTCTTCGTCTGGTGCGTCGTAGCCGTATGTCCACAGCTTAAAATGGTGAATTACCGCTTCCATACTGGTTCCGAGTTCACTGCGTGGCGGCGGGACAAACTTGCGATTCTCTGAACGGAACGGTCCAGTGGGGAGGTTGTCTACAGCTTGGCGGATAATATTCACGCTCTCACGCATTTCTTGAATGCGAATGATGTAGCGGTCATAGACATCGCCATGTTCGCCAAGTGGCACGTTGAAGTCATAGTTATCATAGCCACTGTAGGGCATAGACTTGCGAATGTCCCAGTTGACTCCGCTACCGCGTAGCGAAGGACCTGTTATTCCATAATTGAGGGCGACATCGGGTTCGATAATGCCCACACCATAAGCACGGTCTTTCCAGATGGGATTGTTCGTCAAGAGTGCTTCGTAGTCGTCCACTTTAGGTTCAAAGTAATCGAGAAATTCAGTCAGCGTTGGAATGAATTCTTCCGGAAAGTCTCGCCAGAGACCACCCGGACGAATATACGACCCCATCATGCGTTGACCAGAGAGCATCTCGAACATGCCGAGAATATGTTCCCGTTCACGGAAGGCGTAGAGCAAGACACTCATTGCGCCCATGTCGATGGCATGTGTTCCCAACCAAACAAGGTGGCTCGCAATACGTTGCATCTCTAAGCAAATGACCCGCATGGCTTGGGCGCGCGCTGGCACGTCGATATCGGCTAACTTTTCCACTGCCATCGAGAATGCCATATTGTTGGACATCGGGGAGAGGTAGTCCATACGGTCGGTTAGTGGGACACCCTTTTCGTAGGTTTTGTCCTCAATGGATTTTTCGATTCCGGTATGGAGGAAGCCAATATCAGGGAGACAGGAGACAATCTCTTCACCATCCAGTTCGAGTAAAAGGCGGAGTACCCCGTGTGTACTGGGGTGATGTGGTCCCATGTTGAGGAGCATCGTCTCACCCGTGATAGCACGTTCTGAAACGAGTCCTTTGAGGGCGTCTAAATCGCCTTCCCAAGTTCTCTTGTCGAGGTCTTGTTGGTCTGCTACCAAGGATGAAGTCATACCCTATTCCTTCGCAAATGGTTTGTGCTTCATGATTTCTTCGGCATTGAAGGAGAATTGGATCACCTCTTTGCCCAATGGGTAATCCCGACGATGGGGATGTCCTTTCCAATCTTCTGGCATTAGGAGACGGCGTTTGTCTGGATGTCCATCAAAACGAATGCCCATCAAATCGGCAATCTCGCGTTCCAACCAGTTGGCGGCTTGCCAGATATGGAGAACAGTTGGCACGGCGGGGTCTTCTTCCATTGCAAAGACCTTCACCCGCAGGCGACGATTGTAAATCATCGAATAAAGATGGTAGGACACGCCAAAGCGTTCTGGACGTTCTTCGGAGGGTTGGTCTGGATAATAATCAACTGCGCTGATGTCGGATAGGAAGTTATAAACCAAGCCGGGTGTATTGCGGAGAAACGCTAATACATCAGGAATGGTATCTGTTTGAACAATGATGGTTGTTTCGCCGCGAAATTCTTTGATAGAGAGAACTGCCTCGCCAAATTCGGCTTGAACGGCTTCTACTGGGTCGAGGGGTGGTGCGATATCCATTCGTTACCCTTCTTATGATGCCCAGTCAACAATGCGTTCACCCTTCACCTTTTCGTGAAGAGTCAAGATACCGTGTAGCAATTGTTCGGGGCGTGGTGGACAACCAGCAACATAAACATCGACCGGAATGATTTCATCGACACCTTGCACGAGGGCATAGTTATTATAAACACCACCACAAGAAGCACAGTCTCCCATGGAAATCACCCACTTGGGGTCTCCCATTTGGTCATATAGTTGACGAATAACTGGAGCCATCTTGCGAGTCAAGCGTCCGGATACAATGAGCAAGTCGGCTTGGCGTGGAGTTGCCCGGTTGAGTTCCATGCCAAAGCGAGACAGGTCATAGCTAGAGGCTTGCGTACTCATGTATTCAATGGCACAGCAAGCTAGTCCAAAGAGCAGGGGCCACATTGCACCTGTCCGCCCCCAATTAATGGCTTGTTCAAGCGTCGTCGTGACAACGCCTAGATTACCAAGTTTTTTGGTTACTCCCATTCCAATCCGCCTTTCCGCCACTCATAAATGAAGCCTACCAATAGAATTAAGGTAAAGACTCCCATTACGACCAAGCCATAGACTCCGAGCTCTTTCATCTTGACCGCCCACGGGAGAAAGAAAATCACTTCTACATCGAAGATAATAAACAGTACTGCAACCAGATAAAATTTTACGGGGATGCGACGTATCGCGGGACCAATGGGCTTCATCCCACTTTCATAGGGGACGTTCTTGCGATAGGTGGGATTGTAAGGACCAAAAATCCGCGAGATATTGGCAATCAGTAAGGCTAAAATAATTGCAATGATAAGAAGTGCGCCAATAGGTGCAAATTGTTGTAATGCCATATGTATCTGCTCAGTCGTTTGTTCAATTTGGAACAATCAGAAATCACCCTGAGATTAGCATAAGGTTGGCAGACCGTCAAGCAAGTTTCAAGGTGTCTCATTTCCTTATAAAGATTGTACCGCAAGTCGGGTAAAATATCACCACAGAGGGTCGCATCAATACTGACCTACACACAGAGGGCGCAGAGAAATGAACGATATGCAAGCCCATTAGAAAAGATCAGTTGGACAAAAATAGAACTAGTAGATTTTGTCAATATACTTTGCGATAATTTCATTGAATGGTCCATCGCTGACAACTAATTCAAAATCTTCTGCCAAGCACTCAAAGGTTGAGTCATGGAACGTAACAATAAAATGTCGAAGTTTCTGTAAGCTAGATTTAGGGAATTTGACTTGGTTATTCTGTTCTTCTTCACGAAGCCATGACGATTGAGTGACTTCTACAAAGCCATAACCAAATTTATTAAGTCCTGCTTTATAGAGAGGATGACCCGGTCGTGCTTCATCATTAGGAAGACCAAACTTTGTTTTTGCCAACCATTTGAATTCTAAAATTCCGGTTCCAGCATTGTACCAATAACCATCTGGTTCTTCCTTCATTGCATTGAATATTAGAACACCATCGTCCTCGCTTTGTAATAAAAGCCCACCTGAAATTGCGGCTTCAGGTCGATATTCTAAGCGTATTTCAACTACTTTGTCTTTCACAACCTTATTCCCCTCTGTGGTGAAACATCACCCGACCCATTGCCCCGTTTTTTGACGTTCTAGGGCTTCGTTTTGGAGTTGCAGGATGTCTTGCACGACGAGTTCACGATTTTGAGCATGTTGGTAGGCATTCACGGGTGTCTCGTGTCCCACACTGAACATATAGTGCGTTCCCGGCACGACACGGATATGTCCGGCTGGATATTCCAGATTGCAGAGCAAGTCCATCATGTCGGTTAAGCCCACCAGTGGGTCACGGTGTCCGAGCATGAGACGGAATAAATCCCAATCGCGCGCGATTTCAAAATTGGCGAGTCGTCCCATTGCCATAAAGGTCGCGCCCGTGATTCCGCGTGGGGTTTCTTCATATTGTTTCGAGTGAATTGCCTTGACTTCCTCACTTGCACCTTTAGCTAAAGTTTTGAGCATGCCCGGTTTGATGAAGCGTTCCACAATCTCTAGTACAGGGAGCCGTTGCAGTATGCCGATGCCCAAACCGAGTGTTGTATAGAAGACCTTGTGCATTTCATCTTCTAATAGAAGCGCAGGTGCGAGGGCATAGCGAGTGACTTCACCAAACGACCATAGGATGGGGTTCAAATAGAAGAGCGTTGCGCCCCCCATGCTGTGTCCGACGAGGTTGATGGTCTTCATGGTGCGCCCGCCGGGTTGCCGACGAATCTTAATCAGGTCAATCCACTTTTGGAGCGTTTGCA
>JANQRM010000364.1 GCA_028284565.1 Anaerolineae bacterium
GCCAGAAGCTCCTGAAACCCGCATGGCATTGCCGACTCCTTATGTGGCGCGACGTTTGCATGACTTCAAACCCGATTTGATTCATCTCTTTAGCCCAGCATTGATGGCAGTCAATGGCATGGCGATGGGACGGCATCTGAATGTCCCTGTCGTGGCGAATTATCAGACGGATTTGCCGGGCTATGCGCTTCAATATGCCTATCCGAAAATCGTCTCACGGATGGTGGGTCGCTGGTTACGCTACCTGCACAATGGCTGTCATCTGACACTCGTGCCGACGAGCAAGGTCAAAACCGACTTACAGAACGAGGGGTATCATCGCTTACGTTTATGGGGACGTGGGATTGACTCCGAGCGTTTCCATCCCAAGCATCGCAATGAGGAGATGCGTCAACGGCTGTTGAATGGACGAGATCCGAATTCCCTCGTTTGTCTGTATGTGGGACGGTTGGCGAATGAGAAACGCATCGACCTCTTACTCAAAGTCGCAGAGATGGAAGGTATCGCGCTAACCATAGTGGGTGATGGTGCGAAACGGCAAGATCTAGAGAAATTGTTCGCGCATACCGATACCCATTTTACAGGTTATCTCTATGGAGATGAACTGGCACAGGCGTATGCAAGTGCGGAACTATTCACCTTTACGGGACAAAACGAGACCTTCGGGCAAGTCATTCAAGAGGCGATGGCTTCCGGTTTGCCAGCAATTGTGGTAAATGAAGGGGGCGCACCTGACCTTGTGACAGAAGGAATCACCGGATTCACCTGTCCAGCCTCACCATCTGCTTTTGCCAAACATGTCAAAACCTTGCAGGATTATCCTGCTTTGCTGAATCAAATGCGCCAGAATGCGAGACAATATGCCGAGAATCGTCCATGGTCAGCCATCATGACACAACTTGAAAATTATTATCGGGAAGCGGTGTATCTCAATGAGCGATTTAAGTCGGTCTATGGCTATACGACCTATCACATCCCCTTCCCTGTGCCAACACGTTTGATGCGACGCACAGCTTCTTGATACATGAGATAATTGTAGGGGCGGTTCGCGAACCGTGCTTACTATGTTATATTTCGTTTCAAATGCAAAAATGATCACACTGATTGGCTATCACAAATGACAGAACGAAAAACACTCGCCCTGATTTCGCATGATGGGAAGAAGGCGGACATGGTCGCCTTTGCAATGGAGAATAAATCCATTCTGCAGAAGTACAATCTCGTAGCGACGAATACAACTGGCACGTTGATTGCCGATAAAACGGGCTTGCCTGTCCAGAAGATGTTATCCGGTCCCATCGGCGGGGATGCTCAGATTGCGGCAATGGTGGCAGAGGGCAAGATTTCAGGTGTGTTTTTCTTCGTTGACCCCCTCGACAAACATCCGCATGACCCCGATATTCAAGGCTTGTTGCGGATTTGCAATGTGCATAATGTTCCACTCGCCACCAACACCGCCACCGCCAAGTTCATCATCAATGCAGATGAGGAATAATGATTCAACGCAAAGAGGCAAAGGACGCTGAGGCGCAAAGGAAAAATTAGATTAGTTTGTTATTCAGTTTTATCTATTCGTAGAAAACCAGATAACCACTCTCGGTCTTTATCGTCCGTATTGCGATATTGTTCTGGATCACGATTCACCCAGATTTCCTTTGTTTGATATCCATTTTCAGCATGAACAAAGTGTATCTGAAAAATGCAATAACCTGTCCAGCTACGATGGATATGAAGCCAATCATCTTCCATGTAATAGAACCAGTGGTCTTCCATCGCACGCGGTATATAGCCCCAACGAACTTCTTCGTAACGCTCTGGTCAGATACTTAACTCAATATCTAATTTCACTTTTTGTTCGGGCATAGGAATTGTTTTCCAATGGTCATATGTGGCTGGGTATTCCGTGAGTTCTATCCAACGCAACAATTCATCAACAAGATGATTGAGGTGATGAATCAACATATCCTCATTCATTTTCTGAACCAAGGCATGTTTTGATTGGGTTTGAACATTAACGGCTTTATAGCCCTCAGATAGCGGTTGTAATTGAAAACTGATATGGAATTCTTCTGTCAACTTCCAATAGACATAAAATGTAGTGTCTTCAAAAAATGCCAACCAGTAATCGGAAATATCCGGAATATACCCTAATTTTAAGAGGCGATATTCTTCTGGGGAAAAGGTTCTTGTCCAATTGACTTGTATAAGATCATCGGGCATGGGTTGAAGGTCGAAATCTTCGCGTTTAGCTGGTTGACTTCGTAACATTTACATTCTACTCACGCCGTTCAGACAAGCGCACAGCCAGCGCAAGCAATCCATCACTGATGATCGCTTGAACGAGAGCGAAACCGAGTAAGATGATGCCCATGAAGATGGAATAGGGAACTATCGCCCAGATTTCACCCGCCGCGCCCAGTTGCATCAGGAACAAGCCCCAATCCGTGAAGGCGCTGTAACCCGCCACCAACAAGAGTGATTCTGTGTTGGCAGATTCAAAAGTGTTTTGCAGGAATTGCGTCATGGCAACCAAGAAGCCGAAGACCAAAATCAAGCGGAAGAGTATCCAGAGGATATGCAAGATACCCGCATAGGCGCGGTCTTTGATGGCGACTGTGATGAGGATACCCAGCGCAATATCGACCCCCAAACTCGTGAGGGGTAGGATTAAGCCAGCCGTCATGAGGAAGGCAAGCATGATGACCCCAAGAAAGACGGACATTTCCGGCGTGATATTGGCGGTGAGAATGTCAAGGTAGCCTCCACGAAACGCGGTCAGGTCATAGAGGATGCCAATGATGAGGACGATACGAACGAGCATCACCCCGCCGATTAATCCACGCAGGCGATAGAAGATGGCAACCCATCGTGTGCGTAAGCGGAGTTCTGCACCGACTTCGGTGGAACGGAATTTGTCCCATGTGCGACGTTGACGCTCTTCATTGACGGAGTTTGCGCCGAGCGTCACGGCAATCAGGCGCATGACCACTTGAACAATCAGGGTCGGGAAAAAGACAATGCGCCAGATGATGTCCGTGATGTTGTTTGTGAGAGGTTGGGGTGCAACATAGAGCGCATAAAGGTAGCCGATACTGCCGAGTATCAATGCCAAGAAGAGGAATTGTACGAAGCGGACGGTGAACGTGCCACTCTCGCGCATGCGGGCGATTTCATGGCGCAGGATGGGATGTTCGGGTCTTGCCCATTCTGGCAGTTGTCCGGTTAATCGCTGTAACATCAGTACCCTCCGAGCAAATCCCCCAAGTAGGTTTCGAGCTTCATCAATTCCGCTTGCCACGTCGTTTGCAGGACTTCGACAGTTTGATTATAGCGAATGTAATGCACATAGGCTTGGATTGCAACCGAAGCCCCCAATTGGTTACGCACCGCTTCGGCATAGGCTCCGACTTGGAGATGGTAGCGTTTAGCATGATTTTCAATTACCGAGTCATCATCATGAAGATTGGGGACATAGCTGGTTTTGTAATCGACAACCACCCATGCACCATCGGGGCGTTGGAAGAGCAAATCGAGAATGCCGTGAATGACACGCTTGTCGGTTCGGAGGACAAAAGGTAGTTCAACATAGATGGGATAGTTGTTGTTTCGTGCGGATTGAATCCATTGGTAAAGTTCGCTCTGTCCAAAATCTCTCAGGAGGCGTTTGGCACGACGGACAGCATCTTTGAGAGCATCGGATTCGTGCAAGCCTTCTGCCCATGCAAAGCCCTGTAGAACCGTGTTGAAGTCTGTTGCAGTATCGACGTATGCGCCATATCGCAGAGCTTCGTGGACGATATTCCCGATAATCGCACCAGTCACAGGTGTGCTGAAGCGTCGAATCGGGTTGAGATTGAGAGATGCATCATTGAAAGCACGATTGCGAAATCGCTGACGGAAGTATTCTTTGCTGTCTTCATCCTCACCATATCGCGCACCGCCTAAATCTGCCAATTGCGTTGCCGTGAGATGTCCGAGTTTCTTCTCCGTGGCAACTTGAACCGAGCCAATCATGGGTGGGGCTTGAGGTGGAAAGTCGGTTGTAGATGCGTCAAAGTCCCATAAATCGCGGGTTGGTCGGGCAGATGGAGGGGGTTTGTATTGTGGCAGATGAACCCGAACTTGCTCAGTTTCATAGACCGTTTGAGGATGGGGGTCATCTTGCCATGCCGAGAAATCGAAAGTTTCTAAATTGAGTAAGTCTTTCAACCAGCCATTTGCCCCTTGCCAGCCTTTGTTCGATGACATTGTGACTTGCCCACTCATGATGAGGTAGTCCTGTGCGCGGGTGCAGGCGACATAGAGCAGGCGTTTGCGCTCGGCATCGTCACGTTGACGTTCCAAATTCTGCTGATAACGATAGGCATAGGTCGCTTCGTAACCTGAAGCGTTCTTGTCATTAGTCGCATGATAGACCTTACAGCTTAACATCCCCTTACCTTCATCATTCAAGTCGTAGCGCAAAACATTGGATTGTGCGTTGGTAGGTCTACGGGAGGTATCGGCAAGAATGACAACGGGAAATTCCAAGCCTTTGCTGGCATGGACGGTCATTAAACGAACTGCATTTTCGGACGAGAGGGTTGCCTCGCCTTCGCGGATTTCTTTGTCGCTGAGGTCATTGAGATATTGCGTAAATGCACTCAAGGTGAGTTTGCCACTTTGCTCCGCAACCGACACCAGTTTTTCGATATTACTCCGCAGGCGTGTGCCGTTCGGCAGTCCCGCTATGATGGCGAGATAGCCTGTTTTGGCGAGGGCTTGTCGCATCAGTTCGGAGATAGTCACTCGTCCTGCAATGTGGCTGAGGTCATCCAGACAATCAACAGCATATTGAATTTTTGGCTTGTCTGCTCGTGTTATCCCAACTATGTTCTCACCTAAGGCACGTCGCATGGCTTCCCATAAAGCAACAGGCTGTTTGTAATTATCATCTTCAAAAACTTGGCGCAGAGCAAATAGCATATCATCGCTGAAACTGAACATGGGGGAGCGCAAGACGGTGGCTAGGGATAAATCATCTGAGAGGTTATAAAGAGACTTGAGCAAGTTGAGCATGTCCCAAACCTCTTGCCGACTGTAATAGCCCTTCCCCGCAACCGTGACATAGGGGATTTGTGCGTCTTTGAGTGCGGATTCGTAAAGAACAACATCGTTCATGGAGCGAAAGAGCATAACAAAATCGCGGTATTCGATTGGACGGTAGTGATT
>JANQRM010000392.1 GCA_028284565.1 Anaerolineae bacterium
GTTATCTCACAGACATTCAGGGTGAACGGTATGTCGATGGCATGTCGGGCGCATGGGTTGTCAATATCGGACATGGGCGACACGAGATGGCAGAGGTCATGGCAGAACAAGCCAGCACTCTTGCGTATATGAGTGCCTTCAATTTTCTAAATCCTCCAGCAGTAAAACTGGCGACTAAATTCGATCAACTGACCCCATTGGCTCTATCACGCTTCTTCTTTAGCAACAGTGGCGCAGAAGCGGTCGAAACGGCACTTGCCATTGCGCGTCAATATCATTTCAATTGCGGGGATAAAGGGCGGTACAAAATCATCTCGCGTCGGGGTTCGTATCACGGGAGTACCTTCGGTGGGAAGAGTGTATCCGGCTTGCGTCATGACTCCTTGCAGGCACGCTTCGCGCCTCTACTAGAAGGTACGATTCATGTGGCCGGACCAGACACATATCGCCCCTTTAAAGGCATGGATGTACAGCACTACAACCTCCATTGCGCTCACGAAATTGAACGCGCTATTTTGCATGAAGGTCCAGAGTCGGTGGCGGCGGTGATTGGCGAGACGATTTCAGCTTCGGCTGGGGTGCATGTTCCTCCTGTTGAGTATTGGCAGACCGTACGAGAGATATGCAACCGCTATGGTGTGTTACTGATTATGGATGAGGTCTTGGTCGGCATGGGACGCACAGGGCGTATGTTTGCCTTTGAGCATTACGATATTGTGCCAGACATGGTAACACTCTCAAAAGGCGTGGCGAGTGGTTATGCCCCGATTGGTGTGGTGGGTGTAGCGACCTTTGTCGCAGATGCCTTCAAGGGGGATGCCTCTGTTGCCTTTTCACATGGTTGCACCTATGGCAATCATGCCGTCACATGCGCGGCAAGTTTGAAGAATATCGACATTTTGGAAAGCGAATCCCTTGTTGCAAAAGTCGCAGCCCGAGAGAGCGATATGCTCGCCCGCTTCACTGAACTCCAAGACAAACATCCGTCGATTGGCGATATACGGGGCAAAGGCTTAATCTGGGCTTTAGACCTTGTGCAAGATCGTGAGACTCGTGCGCCCTTCTCTGGTGATGTTAATATGGCGGGACGGATGTATCAATATTTGTTGGATGAGCGTGTGTTCCTGCGTGCCAACAATGTCGTTCACATCGCACCACCCTTTGTCGCCAGCGATACCGTGATTGATGAAATCATAACGGCGATAGACAATGCCTTAACACGCTTTGAAGCTGATGTGGGACTGACATCGTAACCAGCCAGAAAGGTACCGTACAATGACAGCGGTTGTCGTAGATATGGTGGATACCTGCGATTTACACATCCATGCAGGACCTGATATTTTTTATCGGATTGCGGATGATGTCGAAATCGCGGAGATGGCGCGGGATGCCGGACAGAAAGCCATTATCCTCAAAGGACATGCCGAAGCCACTGCCAACCGTGCCGCCGCCGCCCAGAAGCAAGTCTCAGAAGTAAATGTATTCGGGAGCGTGGTTCTCAATTGGTTTGTCGGTGGACTCAATGCAGTAGTCGTTGAATATGCGCTGAAAGACGGTGCAAAAGAAGTCTGGATGCCGACCATTCATGCCCAACGTCATGGTGAAGTCTATAATGTTTTAGGGGATTATGGGACATTCTCGACGAGTGGGATTAAGACAAAGGTCAAAGGGATTCGCATTCTGGATGAAGAAGGCAAGCTCAAGCCCGAAGTGCATGATATCCTCGCCTTGATTGCCGAATACGATGTAATCTTAGGGACGGGGCATATCGCACGGGATGAAACCAATGCCTTAGTCCGTACAGCCACCGAACACTATCAAATCAATAAAATCTTGATCACGCATCCGCATGACCATTTTGTGCGCTTTGATGACGAGCAATTGCAGGAACTGGTGCAGATGGGGGCAATGTTGGAGCTGTGTTCAGCTGGGGTACAACCTGTGCCGGGCTATGCGACGATCGACATGGTAGCCACCACGATCCAAGCCATTGGTGCAGACCATATCATCATCTCCAGTGATGCAGGCGCGCCTCGCAAACCCACGCCTGTGGAGTGTACCCGTATCTATGGCAATTGTTTGCTATCCAAAGGCATTACTCACGCGCAATTCGACACGATGACCAAAGTGAATCCCGCACGTTTAGTTGGGCTAGATTAGGGAGGAAGTGATGCGCCTCTTTACCGTTGTAGAGACACAAGATTCGTATTATGACCTTGAGATGGCAATGGCGGCAGATAAGCTGGTCAATGAGGTGCTAGCTGTTCAAGCCGGACAAACCGTTCTCTTCACGGCGGATACCAAAAGCGATATGCGCGTGGTTCATGCTTGTGCGAGAGCGGTGTTTGTCGCAGGTGGGATTCCTATCATCCTGCATTATTACACCTTACCCGACCCGCAAATGAATCCGCCGAAACCCGTCGCGGAAGCCGTTGCGTCTGCTGATATATGGGTGGAGTTTGCGGTGTCATACATCATGTACACAGAGACATGGCATCACGCACTTGAAGCGGGTGTGCAGTATGTGTGCTTGCTTGGGATGGACGTAGATGGAATGGTGCGTTGTGTCGGACAACAAGATGTTCATCTGCTTTCGGAAATGGGCGATATGCTGATAGCAATGCTGACCGATGCCGAAGTCCGTATCACCTCCCCAGAAGGAACGGACCTGAGCTTTCATAATCAAGGCGCGACGATTGGTTCGTTTGCGATGAAAGCCAACCCCGACAAGACTCCGATTATGTTAGCGGGGCAGGTCTCTTGGACACCCAATGAAGCGTCGATGCAAGGTAAAATTGTTGTCGATGGGGTGCTGTATCCCCCAACAGAAATCGGCTTGGTGAATCAAGTGGTCAACCTTGAAGTGGAGGGCGGACGGGTCACCCATATTGCTGGCGGACGAGAAGCACGGGTATTACAAG
This sequence comes from Anaerolineae bacterium, assembly GCA_028284565.1. The sequence continues at coordinate 2,922 of JANQRM010000392.1, forward strand.
CATGGCTCGATACGCTCGATGACCCGACGATGTTTCGGATTGCTCATGCGTCATATGGCTTTAATCCCGGCATTTCAGCACTAACGGGACGCATCATTGAAGATGAGCGTGCCTTTGGCGATTTTAACTTCGGTTGGGGCGCGTGGGTTGGACGACCTGCTCCGGGACATTGGGATATTACCGCCCGTAGCGTCAGTGTGTGGATTGATGGGACACAGGTACAAGACACCGGTGTGATGATCCATCCAGAACTCGCCAAGCTCTGTTGGGCAATGCAAGTCCCAAGACATTAGGGAGAAACCAGCATGGAAATCTATACGGATTTATTCATTGATGGGCAGTGGCAACCTGCAACAACAGGTGAGACATTCACCAGTTACAATCCCGGAACAGGCGAAGTGCTTGCGGAAGTTGCCAAAGCAGGCGTAGAAGATGTGAATCTGGCTGTTGCCGCCGCCCGACAAGCTTTTGAAGGGGAATGGATTCGGCTTGCCCCGACTGAGCGTGGGAATCGGCTCCGAAGAGTTGCCAGCATCATCCGAGAACGCGCAGATGAACTTGCCTTACTCGATACTCGTGATGGGGGACGACCTATCCGCGATACGCCCAATGACTTGGTTCGGGCTTCCGAAATCTTTGACTTCTACGGAGGCATGGCAGATAAATTGCGTGGTGCAACCCTGCCCGTTCCGCCGGAATTTTCATGTTATACCATCCGTGAACCCTATGGTGTGGTGGGCGCAATCTTCCCGTGGAATTTACCTTTTGTCATGGCGTGTTTGAAAACGGCTCCGGCATTAGCGGCGGGGAATACGATTGTGTTGAAACCGGCTGAGCAGACTCCCCTTTCTGCCTTGCATCTCGCCAAAATCTGTCAAGAGGCTGGCATTCCCGACGGTGTGGTGAATGTTGTAAATGGCTATGGCGAAACAGCGGGTGCGACTCTGGCTGGACATATGGATGTCGATAAAATTGCCTTTACCGGCAGTACCGAAGTCGGGCGTTTGGTGATGCAAGCCGCGAGTAGCAACTTAAAAAGTGTCACACTCGAACTCGGCGGGAAAGCCCCAAATATTGTCTTTGCGGATGCCGATTTGGAGATGGCGGCGCGTGGGGCATTGTTCAGCGTCTATCATCATCAGGGACAAATCTGCGCGGCGGGGACGCGCTTGATTGTGGAAAAGCGAGTAAAGGATGAGATGATCGATATTCTACTGGATAAGATGCAACGTATCCATGTGGGTGTTCCTGAAGACCCACATGCCCACTTAGCTTCGCTGATTTCACAGGAGCAATTCGAGCGTGTCAATGCGTATGTTGAACGGGGCGTAACGGAAGGCGGACAACTCGTGACGGGTGGAAATCGGCTGACCGATGGCTACCCTGCTGGGGGATATTATTATGAGCCAACGATTTTCGCAGATGTGACTCCAGAGATGACGATAGCCCGTGAGGAAATTTTTGGTCCAGTATTATCCGTGTTGACTTTTGAAGATGAAGACGAAGCGGTTGAACTGGCAAATGAGATCATCTATGGACTCACGGCGGCAGTTTGGACACGGGATATTGCACGGGCTAATCGCATGGTGCGTCGTATTAAATCTGGCACTGTCTGGACGAATATGATCAACAAGATGCACGTAGCAGTTCCGGCTGGTGGGCATGGGCAAAGCGGACTGGGGAATGAATATGGAATCGAAGGCGCAGAGAATTATACACGACTCAAGACCGTGTGGGTGAATATTGGTGAAGCACCCGTAGGTTGGGATGTGTAAGTTATCAATTGGGGTGCCGCATGTCGAACCAAATCCAAGAGTTCACACAGACAGAAGCCGTTCATCCTCTGGATATGTTAAGTGCATCGGAGATGGCAAATGCTACTTCTATCCTGAAATCGAATCCACAATTCAAGGATACGATGCGTTTTGTTTTGTTGGAGCTACATGAACCCCCAAAAGCCGATGTGCTTGCCTACCAAAATGGTGAAGCCTTGAATCGAGAAGCCTTTGTTGTGCTGATGGATCGGGCAGATGGTAAAACCTACGAAGTCGTGGTCTCTATTACCGAAGGAAAGGTGTCATCTTGGACTTATATCGCAGGAGTACAACCCTCTGTCATCCATGAGGAATTTGTCGAATGTCAGCAATTGGTTCGCGCCCATCCTGAGGTACAAGCGACACTTCGCAAACGTGGAATTACTGATTTTGACCTTGTAGAATTTGAAGTGTGGCCCCCCGGTCACTATGGTGAAGCTGAAGAGTCCGAACAGCGTATTGTACGGGTGTTGGTCTGGACTCATCGACAGCCCACGGATAATCATTTTGCCTATCCCGTTGATAATGTGATTGTGGTCGTTGACCTCAATAAGATGGAAGTCATTCGAGTTGAAGATCATGGGGTCATTCCGGTTCCACAAACCCCCGGAGATTATGCTTCGGCGTTTATCGAGCATTTCCGTGAGGACCTTAAACCCCTCGATATTGTTCAGCCAAAGGGTGTGAGTTTTTCGGTTGAAGGGTGTGAAGTCAAGTGGCAAAAATGGTCGTTTCGGGTGGGCTTTACCTTACGAGAAGGTTTGGTCTTGCACCAAATAAGCTATATGGATGGCGAGCGAATTCGCCCCATTATCAATCGTGCATCACTGGCAGAACTGACCGTCCCGTATGGTGATAGTAGCATCACACAATATCGCAAGAATGCCTTTGATGTCGGTGAATTTGGTGTTGGCTTAGGGACAAACTCCCTTGAATTGGGCTGTGACTGTCTAGGGGAGATTCATTACTTCGATGCGCGCTTGTGTGATGGCGATGGCAATCCGACGACGATCAACAATGCGATTTGTTTGCATGAAGAAGATCATGGCATTCTATGGAAGCATCATGACGGACGAACCGGTGTCACAGAAGTCCGACGCTCACGACGCTTGGTCATCTCGTTCATCACGACGGTTGGTAATTATGAATACGCCTTTTATTGGTATTTCTATCAAGATGGGACACTCGCCCTCGATATCAAAATGACGGGTATTTTGCAAACGGCGGCACTTCCATCTGGACAAGATACACCCTATGGGACGTTGCTGGAGGATGGTTTGTACGCGCCTCATCATCAGCATATGTTTTGTATAAGGATGGATATGGCGGTGGATGGTCAGGCGAATACTGTGGTTGAGGTTGATACGATTGCTGACACGACAGGACCCGATAACCCCTTTGGCAATGCTTTTTATCCGCAATACACACCGTTGCGGACAGAACTGGAGGGACAACGAGTTATTAATCCAAGTGTCGCGCGCTATTGGCAAATTCAGAATGACCAGTCACTCAATAAAATGGGAAAACCTGTCGCCTACAAGCTCGTGCCGGGTGGCAATCCACTTCCTTTTGCACGTCCGGGGTCAAGTATTGCGAAACGGGGTGCGTATATGTGGAAGCATCTATGGGTAACCCCCTACCATCCGCGTGAAAGGCATCCGTCCGGCGATTATCCGAATCAACATCCCGGTGACGACGGATTACCCATTTGGACAGCAAAAAATCGCTCGATTGAGAACACCGATATTGTCTTATGGTATGTCTTGGGCGCACATCACATTGTTCGGCTTGAAGATTGGCCTGTGATGCCTGTCGAAATCCTCAATTTTACGCTGAAGCCGAGTGGCTTTTTTGACCAAAATCCAGCATTGGATGTACCTGCTAGTCACGATGAGCATTGCCACATCTCCATGGATTGAGGATAGTAGAATCGAAATTATCGAACTCGTAAGCGAGGATCAACGGCGATATAGAGCAAGTCAACGACGAGGTTCATTAAAACATAGGCGAAAGCTACGACAATCACCGCCGCTTGTACTACCGAGAAATCCCGTTCCAAAATGCCATCGAGGAGCAAGCGTCCCATCCCCGGATAGGAAAAGACTGCTTCTGTGATGACTGCCCCGCCGAGTAATGCACCAAATTGAAGCCCTTGCAAAGTAATCACGGGGAGGAGTGCGTTGCGGAAAGCATGGCGATAGACAACGGCGCGTTCACCCAAGCCTTTTGCGCGTGCAGTGCGGAC
>JANQRM010000415.1 GCA_028284565.1 Anaerolineae bacterium
GGCAACTGGACAATTGCCCTTCAATGCCGATGATATTACCGCCTTGCTTCTCCAGCATGTCCAACAACAACCGCCTCCTCCGCGCTTGATAAACAAAGACATTCCAACCGCATTGGAAAATGTCATTCTGAAGTCCTTAGAAAAACCGATTAATCGTCGCTACCAGTCTTGTCATGCGCTTGCGAATGCCCTGCGCGCGGCGATACCAGCCACCATCGAAACCGACGAAGCCACCTTGTCGAAACGTCCGGAATGGGCGAAGACGATGAAGACAGACCGTCTGCGTGACCCCAATCGGGCAACGGGGAATGCTTTGCGGATTATCATCGCGGATGACCACACGATTCTGCGTAAAACGCTCGTCAGCTTCATTGAAACCCATGATGAATTCGTCGTCGTTGCAGAAGCCTCCGATGGCAACCATGCGCTGACCCAAACCTTAACCATTGAACCTGACCTACTTATTCTCGATTTGAATATGCCAAATCGCGGTGGTTTAGACATCCTTCCAGAAATCAAAGAGAAAGCTCCTAAAGTCAAGGTGTTGGTACTGACTGCGCGTGATGATGATGCCCATATTGTGCGGGCGTTGCGGGCTGGGGCGAATGGCTATATCTTGAAGTCCACCGACGAGCAAGAACTCTTCGATAGCATCTACAAAGTGATGCGTGGCGATTTGGCATTGGGACGTGGTGTCGCCGAGAAGATGGTGACAGGTGTTATAAGCGACCCCGAACATGCCTTAGATGATGATGAACGTACCGTGTTGCTATACATCGCGGGGGGATATGAGAATCATGATATTGCACGTCTCCTCAATGTCTCGATGAGTTCCGTCATTGAAGTGATTGCCAGTGCCATGACCAAGCTGAATGTCCGTGATCGTCATGCCGCTGCCTTAAAAGCTCTCCAACAAGGCGATATTCTGCTCGACGATTTGCAGAATCTCCAAACGTAAATGCTGGATTGTTATTCTCTTCTTCGAAAATTTGCATCCTAGCATGGGTGGACAGTTGTCCGCCCTTACATTTTTTCCTGTTTACTCAAAATTTGATTCGCTTGTGGTGTATCGATATTTTGCAAGGTCTTCTTGGCGATTTGTTGGGTTTTCACATCTTCATCTTCTAGGGCAACTGCCAACGCAGTGACAGAATGTGGGTCTCGTTGACGGAAGAGCGAGTGGGTAATTCGACGACGTAACTTCGGATTACCATGAATCATCACATCACATAAGGGTTGGACTACACGCTTATCGTCCATACCACCCAACAACATCGCCGCTAAATCTCGAATTGCTAGCGAATTGTCCTCATCCATTAAGATGGCAATCAGCGGGTCAATCAAACGTGGGTCGGTAGGGATGCTCATCAACCACGCCGTTGCCCGTCGTCGCACCCGATTATCCGAGTCTTTGAGCATTCGGATCATTGACGGAATTGCCTCGTCATGATTTAGTTGACGCAAGGCTTGTATCGCATTGCGACGTACATCCGCGTCCTCATCTTTTAATCGCTTAAGCAATGGATGTAGTGCGCGTTCATCTTGGATTTCCCAGAAGGCTTGGGTTGCCTCACGCCGAGTCATTACATCATCCGCTTCCAGCTGATTAAGCAAAGTATCAATGTTCGTCATCATCAGCCTAACTTGGGAATGAATCGTCCTGTGCGAGTCATATACTCTGCATACTCCGCATAGACCGCTTGCAGGAGTGTCTCTTCATACATCGCCTTGTACGTAAAGAAACCGACCAAAAGTATCCATAACACAAACGCCAAAACATGCCCATGAAACAAACTCATCCCCAAGCAAACCGTCAGCACAGCGGTATATAGCGGATGACGGATAAAGCGATAAATCCCCGTTTGTACAAGTTGAGCTTGTTGATTTGGTGTCGGAGAGACCTTCGGTGGTGTCCGGTTGACTCGTTGATGCTCTAATGTGCCAAGCGCGAGGATTCCCATCCCGATAACTGCCAAGAGTATCGCAATTATCCTCGCAATCGTCGTCGCAGAAGTAGGTAGCACAAGATAAAGCAAGATATATCCCCCAAAGAGAATAAATTGTAAAGTAACAAGCAGGTTGGGTTTGGTCATTCGTTACTCAATTCAGGTGTCCAATTATCCATATATTCTATAGCATATGGAACAGCAACTTCTATGGATTCACCCACTTCTATAGGGTCAATAGAATAGACAGGTAACAAGTGGATACCTCCACTTAGATAGGCAAGATTCGTACCATCTCTTGACCAAACAGGATTCGTTCCATCAGCAATCAAACGAGTGTTACTCCCATCTTTGTTCATGATGTGTATCCCACGTCCGACATAAGTAATCTGCTGACTATCTGGATACCACACAGGTAACTCATCCCGAAAATCGTTGCTGGTTAGACGATGCACAAAATTTCCATCTGTATCCATCAAATAAATTTCATAATGCCAGCTTTGTTCTAAACGATTTGGGATAAACGGGTTAAATGTTCGATCAGAGGCAAAGACGATATAATCTCCAGTTGGCGACCAATTTGGCATGGTATCGAGACGAGGTTGCCGTGTGAGGTTACGCAGATTTGAACCGTCCGTATTCATCACATAAATATCAAAGCGTTCTTCAATTGTGGCTTGGAAGATAATCTGTGTGCCATCAGGCGACCAAGCGGGAAACTAAAGGCAGTTCCCTCATCAAAGATTTTGGTTCTCCCTGTACCATCTTGGTTCATAATGTAAATGCCATATCCGTCGGCATTTGACACATAAGCAATTTGCGTGCCGTCCGGCGACCATGCAGGCTGGTCATCCATAAACTCATCTTGGGTCAGCGCACAAAAATCTGTGCCATCTTCATTCACACGATAGAGATCTTTGCTGGCTTGTCTCCAAATGCGAAAGACAAATTTCCCTGCTGGTGGGTTGCTAAATTCGGTGCAAAAGGGAACTTGAGGGTTTCGGCTAGGTAAAGGTGATGGGTCTGGTGTTGCTGACATTTGTGACGATATAAAGGTGGTATTTACATATCGCGGATCAGAAGGAATATAGGTTGGGGATGCATAAATATTCTGAAATTCGATGATTGGCTCTGGTGGAGTGAGTGTTTGGATCAACAACCAACTCATAACAACGATACCCATGACAATGACAATCAGCGGAAGTGTAACTTGTCGTTGCCACCACTTCAATTGAGGTTTCCGTTTTGGTTTTTGGGTCATCGCATTTACCTTTTGATTGTGCCTATTATAAACATGAAGACAAGAGAAGCCTTAGCCCTTTTTGATTCGCTCTCCCAAATGAAAGGCAATCTCGTTACAATGCGCCTATGCCAACACCCTTCACGCATCTTGCCATGGCACAACGCCTCTTAAATGAGAATCGCCTTTCTGATTCAGTGTTGACGACACTGAATACCTATCGCCCAGCCTTCTTGTTGGGCATTGTCGCGGCAGATGCGCGTGTATCCTCAGCTGTCAAACGCGAAGTCACGCATTTTTATGCCTACGACAGCCCCCTCGATGAGCATCCATGGCAAGTCATGTTTGAACAACATCCTACTTTAGAGACATCCTATGACCCTGCTCATCGCGCTTTTTTGGCTGGCTATGTCGCTCATCTGGCAACGGATGAGAGCTGGGTACTCAATTTTGTACGTCCTCACATTGTTCGTCCCGATTGGGGAGATAAGACCCGTGCTGAGAAGTTCCGCGCATTGCATCTGGTGTTAATTCACATGGATAACCGTGACTTGCATCGAATTGAAGACTGGCAAGCCCCGACACTATCGCAAGCGAATCCAACCAACTGGCTTCCATTTTTACCCGATTCCGATTTGGCGACTTGGCGCGATTATATTGCTGGACAAATTGAGGCAGAGGGGGAATCGAAGACATTGGAAATCTTGAGTGAGCGCATCGACGTGCCAATTGAAGAACTTCGCAGTCAAATTGAATCACCTGCCATCATGCATGAACACCTATGGCAATTTGTAACGATGGAAGCGCATCATCAAGCAGAGGAAGCGGTCTATGATTTCACAGTGGAGCAAATGCAGTGCTATTGGAATGACTATACATAAGGGGCTGAGAAATGATATTAATTACCATGCAAGCAAAAGTTAAACCCGAACATAAAGACGAAGCCATTGAAGCCGCACTTCAGATGCAAGTGGCAACTGAAGGGGAAGCCGGCTGTATTCAGTATCGCTTTTGGCACGACCTTGAAGACCCCAACTTAATCATGTTATTAGAAGAGTGGGAAACCCAAGACGCACTGGATGCTCATTATCGAACCACGCATCGTGAGCATTTTGTCCAGCTCTTGCCTAAACTCTTAGCAACGGAGACCTTGGTCTCAAGATACAATATTGATTAATTTTTTGGATGGAGAAAGCAATGATTGTTATCAGTGGGCAGACTCGAATAAAACCAGACAAGCTAAATGAAGCCATTCAAGTGTTCATTCAGATGCAGACCGCTTCGCAAGCAGAGGTGGGGTGTACACATTATCGCTTCTCACAAGATTTAGAAGACCCAGCAGTAATTCATTTATTTGAGGAATGGGAATCTCAAGAGGCACTTGACGCGCACGGACAAACCCCACATATGGCACAGTTTCGAGAGGAATTACCCGATGTTCAGGCAGAAAGATTTACGATATGGCGGTATACAGCGACCTCGATAACTTAATCAACATCATAGGCAAAAGCAACCATGATGGTCAATTTGCCCAGCGTGATTTTGTCACCATGATTGAGGAAGACCTCTTTTGATGCACTCAGACGGTGACCATTCACAGCCGTGCCATTCATACTATGCATGTCTTTAAGCGTGACGCGATTGTTCACGGTGAGGATCATGGCATGCACATGCGACACACCATGCTTGTAGGCTCCAAATTTGCCTAAGTCAACATGCACATCATGATCATGAATGCCTTCTTTGCGTCCCAAAACGAGATAGGGTTCGACAGGGACGGACAAGGCACTCGACATATCGGGCGCGATAAAGCGGATTTTGGTTGGAATGGGGTTGATGACAGCGCGAAATAGACGACTGCGTTCTGGGGCGGTTTTGGGCTTGTCTCCCAGCGGACGTGTCGGACGGGTTCTTGGAGTAGGGCTTTCGGGAAGCATTAAGTTGCTCCGATATTCCAACAAATATAGTGAAGAAGGAATTTTATAAAGTATAACATAATTTAAAATTGAGGACAATAAACATTTCAGTAGAGGGTTAATACTAGAAGCCAACTTGCATAGCTTACAGTTCTAGTATACGACAAATTTAGCCAGAAAATGCTAAAAAATTGTTAAGCGTCCGCGAAGTAGACTTCCATCTTCATATCGCCCAAAACGATGGTATCGCCGTGATTGATTTCATAGACGTTATAAGGGGTTAATTTCTCTTCATTGAGGTGGGTGCCATTCGTACTGCCAAGGTCTTTGACCATGATACGACTTCCAACACGATCAATGGCGACATGATGACGCGAGATGCCATATTGGTAGGCATGGAAGGGGGTTAAGTCAATGTAATTTTCGACACCGGTATCTTGTTTTGCCCCTCTGCCGATGATAATGCTATCTGTTTTCTGGAAGAGAGGGACATCCATAACGGTGGACTCATGAGGAATATGGAGACGCATATAATAGTGCATGTCCGTCTGCAAGATTTTGCGTCGATTTTTGTCTTCATTGACCGACTTGCCAGTGTAGATGACCAAACCTTGAGGTTGATTCGGTTGTTCCTCTTGGCTCATCCCATAGACCTTTGTTTGTTTCAACACATCCATATTCACTCTATCATAATAGCACAATTCGATTCTGAATAGTTGCTTGAGGTGCAACAGTATACTATTTTACCCTCATTGTAACGTATTATAACAAGAGAGATAGGGTTGTGTGAAAATCTGAACAAACAATAATGAATATTGAACAATTTATATTTTGGATGCGTATAAGGAGATGAAACGGAAGGACAGTTTGCGTGTCGGAAGGTTTGGAACAGCAATTGTTGCAAGAAGCACAGGCAGGTGATGAGGACTCCTATGCCGATTTGCAGATTCTGTTAGAACCTTCGATTCGACGATTTGTGAGCCGGATGATTCAAGATGACATGCTGGTCGATGATTTGGTGCAAGACGTGTTTATCGCGTTTTATCGCAATATCCACAAAATTGACCCGCCCAGTGGCTTGCGACCCTATCTCTTTCGGATTGCAAGAAATCGCTGTTATGATGAATTGCGGAAGTTCCAGCGAGACAACAACATCTCGATGGATGAGGAAGCGGTGCAGGTACAGGTCTCTTTTACCCAAGCCCACACCCAACCTCAGCCGGACGATGTGACTCACTGGATTTTGCTTCATCTAGAAGTACAAGAGGCGATGGAAAAATTATCGGACTCACAACGCACCGCCTTATTGCTGTATGCAGAGGAAGGGATGTCCTATGGAGAGATTGCAGAAATCGAAGGTGTAAGCGTGGGAACCGTCAAATCCCGCCTCTATTACGCCAAGAAGAATCTACGACAATATCTCCATCCCGACACCTTAGTGGCGATTTTGTCCGAATTTGAACCGACAACGCAAACTGACCAATCAACTGAATCCATAGAAGAAAAGGAACAAGGTGATGCGATTCTACTTTCACAATGATGATGATTTTGATGGTGATGTCGAAAGACCCGTGATGCCAGATATGCCCGGTATGCCAGACCGACCCGTCATGCCGGACATGCCCGAACCTCCTGAGCCGCCCATTCCACCAGAACCTCCAACGGCGGAGGAAACGATGGATATTGAACGTATTCAACGCTTATTGAGTGCGCTCAAAGCTCTGACTTCCACGCTGGATCATGCGGTGATGCACCACCAAGCGGATGCAGGTGTGATGGAGATGACCAAAGAGAGTTATCGAAAACTCCATCAACGGGCAGTGGAAGTTGTAGGGGATGATGAATATATCCGGGATGATTTGAGTGTGGAGAGTATTATAGGAGAAGATGCCCATACCCAAGTCAGTCAGTTACGGATGCTCGTCGCACAATTGTCGACTTATCTCGCCGATATCTACCGCAGTGAATTCAAACGGAAACGTCGCGCTCAAGTCCACATTCACGATGCCGATTTCGGCAAGAAC
>JANQRM010000446.1 GCA_028284565.1 Anaerolineae bacterium
TTCCAGTGGGCAAAGTGAAGTGGATTTTGCCGACTTGTTGATAATGGATTGTGCCATCGTCGCCAATATCGACATGATATTCCTTCGGCTCGACATCCCTATCGACCTCAGCCAACACACGAAATTCAGGATTGTAATCAGTGTAGATTAAGCCCTCGAATTTGGCTTTCTGTTTCACATCCAACGCAGACAGGGGATGATGAGCGAAGAGGTCATCCCGTTCTGATCGCCACATTTCCCATGCCGATTGATGATCGTCGTGTTCGCGCACCCGCGCATACAACTCGCTCACGCGCCGCCGATAGTCAAGCAATTCCAAACTCATGCCGTCTCCTGTCGTTTATATGACTCAAGACGGCACAAGCAGAAGAAACTTACCTAGTTCATTCTTATCCTGCGAACAAGCGTTCCAATCACGCCAAATCCGACAGCACCAGCCACACCAAGCGCTACCGTGTTCACTAATCCAGCATCAAGATTGGACAATACTTGATAAGTCTCGGTATCAAAGGGGCGGTTATAGATACCCACCAATGCCCAGATCAGCACCAAACCCACAGCAATATCAAAACGACGCACGAGGAAGATGATACCCAGCACACCAGCAACCACCATCATGATAGCCGCCCACACGTCTGCTCCAATCCCCACGAATTCCATTACCTGACCAGAGTCATACAGAGCAGAGGCAAAATTGGCGATGGTCGCCACACTAATCCAACCGAGATAAATACTAAAAGGGATATGCACTGCCCACTTTTCCGCCAGCGAAACTGCCCGCTGACCAATGCCCAAACCTTGGTAGATACGAATGAGCGCAACCAAAATGACCAGCATAGCGATGGTACTCAGCCATACCAAATTGGATAAGTACAGAACAAGCCATGTGATGTTGGCAATACTACTCACGATAAACCAGTAGCTGATACGTTCAGTCACGCGGTCAGCATTCGGATTGGAACGCGCCTGATAAACAGCAAAGGCGATAAGTCCAGTGTAAATTATACCCCAAATCGCAAAGACATACCCCGCAGGCAAGAAGAAAATAGCCCGCATTTCTCCTGCTTCTTGCATCGTCAGTTCAAACAAATCGGGTGTTTGAGATAGAAAATTCATCACCAATGTCCCAATCAAAAAGACGAAATTGGCAATCTTCAAAGTTTTCAGATTATTCATGGCTCACTCTCATTGATACGTTTTGCATGGTTTCATCGTATAGACTTCACCTGAGTAATTCATTGATACTTCCTGAATGGAAAATAAGAGGTACTGCGAGGATGCGTTATTTTCAGGGTATAATGAGGTTGAACTGTGTTTTTAGAGGAGCAATCTGACAAATGAACCCACTAGGCTTTATCCAAAAAACGGCGATTGAATTCACCAATATGGCACGAAGCCGTTACACTGAACTGGACTACATCCACTTCATCCTATCCAAGTCCATCCCCGCCATGCCTGATAATACCAACTGGATACTCCAACGCTTGATGGGCAACAATGCCCCCCTGAATCTGCTCCAGCTCGACCAGATATTCCGCCGCATTGCCGATGATCCCCGTCCTTTAGGTGTGATTCTGCAATTACGGGGCATGCAGATGCCCATGGCAGATTTACAATCCCTGCGCGATAGTGTCTTACGCCTACGTGAAAGTGGTAAACGGGTCATTTTCTACGCTTCCGATTACAGCCTTGCAGATTATTATCTCGCCAGTGCCGGAGATGATATTCTCCTCCAACCCGGTGGTAATGTCTCCACAATGGGTTTGCATCGCCAAATGCTCTTCATGAAAGAATCCCTCGATGCTGTCGGTGTGCAGGTCGATTCCGTAGCGATTACCCCCTTCAAAGGCGCGGCAGACACCTTCACTCTCAACGAACCCTCAGACGAAGGTCGCCAACAGATGAATTGGCTTCTCGATTCCATCTATAACACCATGATCAATGACATCGCATCCACCCGCAAACTCAAACATGACGATGTGAAGAAGATGGTGGATACAGCTCCCCATCTCGACCACTCAGCTCTCGAACATGGCTATGTCGATGCCATTATGAATGTCGAAGGGCTAAAGACCTATCTCGGCGCAGAACACCTCGTCTTATGGGAACACGCCAACGGAATGATATACGAGCGCACCCCCAAATTTGGCGAAAAATACATCACTGTCCTCTATGCCAACGGGATGATTATCGACGGAACAAGCGCGAACCCACCCGCCCAACCACCCATTCCCATTCCCTTCTTGGGCAATAACCGCATCGGCGATTTAACTGTGGTCCAGCAGATTCGCAACATCATCCGCGACCAAAACTGCGTCGGTGTGGTCTTCTATGTCGATAGCAACGGCGGGTCAGCCACTGCCTCCGAAGCAATGGCATCCGCACTCGACGAACTCGCCAAGACACGCCCAGTCGTCGTCTATATGGGCAATGTCGCCGCATCGGGTGGCTATTACATCAGCACCCCTGCCCACTGGATTGTTGCCCAAGCCAGCACAATTACGGGGTCGATTGGGGTGATTAATGCCAAAGTCGTCAACAATGACCTCCTCAAGAAACTCAGATTCAATCCCGTCGAATTCATGCGTGGCGAGAACGCCGACTTCACCACTTCCAAAGCCCCCTTCACACCCGAACAACGCCAGAAGATGCGCGATGGAATTGAAAATATTTACGAGCAATTCATCGCACGAGTCGCCGACAGCCGAGAGATGTCCCGTGATGCAGTCGATGCCATTGCCGGCGGACGAGTCTGGACAGGTGAGCAAGCCTTATCCAACGGACTCATCGACCAAGTCGGCGGACTCTATGAAGCCGTCGAAAAAGCCCGCGAACTCGTCGGCAACCAAGAAATGCCTGTCACTCTCTTCCAAGGTTCAGGCAAGCCCCTCGGTGTCCAACTCGCCGAGCAAGCCAACCCCGCCGCTATTCTGACCTACATGCAAGAGAATCTCCAGTCCATCGCATGCGGAAACGCTCAATTCCTGATGCCCTTTGAATTCAACGACTAAGCATCATCCAATTGACATTTACGGAGCGACTGTCACAGGTCGCTCTTTTCATGTACCTCCTTAGATACTTTGCATAGTCTTGATGCACATTTAACAAAACTCCGCTATAATCCCCCTGTCTGTTTGACTTACCATTAGGAGTATATTTTCCATGAAGTCAATTAAATTTTTACTGGTCATTTGTTTAGTACTATTGCTTGCGCCAACAGCTATGGCACAGGACTTGGGTACAGAAGACAACCCCATTCAGGTTTACTTCGTACCCTCAGTTGAAGCACAAACCTTGATTGAAGGTGGCGAAATCCTCCGTGAAGCACTCACAGAAGCCACAGGCTTGAGCTTTGAAGTCTTCGTTCCGACCTCTTACGCCGCGACCATCGAAGCCATGTGCGCCGCCCCCGGTAGCTCTATGGGTTTCGTCCCCGCCGCTGGCTACGTGGTCGGTGCAAACCGCTGTGGTCTTGAAGTAGAAGGTGCCGCTGTACGCTTTGGTTGGCCCGTCTACTGGGCGCAATACATCGTCCGCCGTGATAGCGACATCTACACCCTCGGAGACCTCGAAGGCAAGACATGGGCATACCCCGATGCAGGTTCAACCTCTGGCTTTATCGTTCCCTCCGTCGAATTCTCAGACGCTGGGATTACCCCCGGTGAACAAGTGGAAGCTGGCGGTCACGGTCAAGCCGTTCTCGCCGTCTATAATGGTGAAGCCGACTTCGCCACCACCTTCTTCAGCCCACCACTGATGCCCGGTGCCGCATGGAACTATGGCGACCTGCCAGAACCCTATGACCTCAGCATTGACGAAGCATTTATCAATGACGAAGGTCGTCTCTTCGTGGGTGACATCCGCATCATGGATGCACGCTCTTCCGTCCGTGACACCGCGCCCGATGTCGTCGACCAAGTTCGCATCGTGCGGATTAGCGCACCCATCCCCAACGACACCATGAGCTTCGGACCTGATTTCCCAGAAGACCTCCGTGCCCAAATCTTGGATGCACTCATCGCCTTCTCTGAAACTGACGCATGGGAAACCTCCGCACTCGGTAGTGAAGATGGCTACTCATGGACAACCGTAACCGCCATGACCGATGACGTATTCGACTCGGTACGTCTGCAAATGCAAGTCCTCGGCATGACCGAAGACGACGTGTTTGGTGGCTGATACCCTCATACATGGGTAATATCAAAGCGGGCGGGGACTCCTTGCCCGCTTTTTGTTTCGATAGACCCACGAGTGATTCTAATGCAAAAGATGTCCCCCGATGAAATCCTTGCTTTTCTTTCTGCTGGTACACGCACCGGCAAGCTCGCCACCGTCCGCGCCGATGGTCGCCCCCACTTGGTTCCCATCTGGTTCACCCTCGATGGTGATGACCTCATCTTCATGACATGGCACACCAGCGTCAAAGCCAAAAATATGCAACGCGATGGACGAGTCGCCATTTGTGTCGATGAACAAGCACCGCCTTATAGCTATGTCTTTATCGAAGGCACAATCGAAGTCTTGAATCCCACCCCCGACGAACTTCTCGATTGGTCAACCCGCATTGCCCGACGCTACATGGGAGATGACCTCGCCGACCAATTCGGCAAACGCAACGCCGTCGAAGGCGAGTTATTGATTCGCGTCACCCCCACCAAAATCGTTGCCCACAAAAATGTGTCGGATTAAATGAGAGAAGCAGTCTTTATCAAGATGCGTATCGCATGATGTGATATTGATGCGATTGGTCTCTATTGCGTTATACTGTCCTCTCAATTTATAGACTCGATACTGAGGCAAGACATCATGAAAAAGATTTTCACCTATGGCGGGAAGCTAACCCAGCGAAACCTAACAGTCGCAGATATTCGCAAGGTAAAAGGCGTTCGCAAACTATCACAGACCAATCCGGGAACAAGAGAAGAAGCCTTAGCCGCGGTCGAAGCCGGAGTTGATATGTTCATCTGTGGCGAAGCACAGGCAGAAGCAGTGCGGGAAGGCGCGCCCCATACCTTCCTCACCGTCGGTATTTCTGTCGCACAATATGCCACAGAAGACGACACCCAACGTACAGCAGTTCGTCTGATGGCGGCTGGTGCAGATGCGGTCTATTGTCCACGTCGTCCTGAATTTGTCCGCAAACTCACGGTAGAAGGCATTTCTGTAATGGGACATCTTGGACTCGTACCGCGCATCAGCACAACCTTTGGTGGCTTGCGTGCGGTTGGCAAAACAGCAGATGAAGCCATGGAACTCTATGATAAATTCCGTCGGCTTGAAGATGCTGGAGCCTTTGCAGTCGAAGCGGAAGTCGTGCCTGCACAGGTGATGCGAGAAATTACAAAGCGAGTCAATCTATCGACAATCTCGCTCGGTTCAGGGCGCGATGCCGACATCTTGTACCTGTTTATGGTCGATATTGTCGGGGACAATGCAGACCCGCCACGACACGCGAAAGCCTATGGCAACCTCGCCGCCTTACGTCAACAGATGCACACAGAACGAGTCAACGCCGTGACTGCTTTCCGCGAAGACATTGACAATGGCACCTTCCCCGATGACGCACACTCCGTCAGCATGAAAGAGCGTGAACTCGACGATTTCCTAGAACGCTTACAGAAAAGTGATTCATTCACGTAGTCTGCGAATGCTACATTATTGGGATGTCCAATTACCCGCCACATAAGCTATTGCAGGGGATGCCATCATTATTACCGTCTAATCTCGAAGGATCGCCCGGACAAGCGTTGAAATAATCTCGTGCTTGCCCACATGAAGAAAAGTCTCCGCAATTATATATATCGCCAGAACACGACCACTGACTTGCAGGAGGCTCAGAAATATTTTGCGTTGGTGGCGGTGGTGGAGGATTATTGCTATTGTTTCCACCCGAACCACCTGATGATGAACCCCCTGAATTTGATGGTGGGGCAATTATTGGGACTGTGGCAGATGTCAATGCCTGACTAACATAAATCAATCGACCATTGTACAGAATCTCACGCCAACGATTCGTACCTAATGCGGTGTCACCTTCCACGGTCTGAATGACATCAATTTCATCACCTGAACGAAACACGGTCACGATTTCACAGGATGTTCTTGGACATGAACGAGCATTTACATTGCTCGTACTATTTATGTAATACGTTCGAGTTGTGGGAACAGGAGTACGCGGTGGACGCGGAGTATTAGATGGTTTACGTGTAGCTGTAGGTAACGGCGTATTGGTAATTGTATTTGTTGGAGTCGCGGTCGGCGTATCCGATGGTGTAGGTGTATTGGTATCTGTTGGCGTATCGCTTGGGGTAAGCGTATTAGTTGGCGTATCCGACGGTGTAGGTGTATTAGATGATGTTGGCGTATTGCTTGGTGTCGGTGTATCACTCGCTGTTGGTGTTGGTGATGATGTATAAGTAGCAGTAGGAGTATCCGTTGCAGTAGGAGTATCACTTGGGGTTGAGGTATCTGTCGGCGTAGGAGTGTTGCTTGGAGTATAGGTATAGGTGGGTGTCCATAAAGTTGCTGTCGCTGTTGCATCAGCATCTTGAGTAGCTTGGATATTTGCCATCGCTATTTGAGTAAGTTGTACTGAGTTAGAACGGTCAACATCAATAAAATTGCTCATGATTAATGCACCACCTACAAACGCAATACACACAATTGGAGCAAACAAACCTAAAAAACCAATGTGATAGCCAAGCCCTTTTTGATTAGGTTTTCGTTCATAGTTCCGAGCAAGTTGTAACTTATAATTGTTATGAACAAACTGGCGACCAAAAAGTAAAAGTATTCCAGTCAAGCAAGATATGATGAAAATTAACTGCGATGTGATTGAACTATTACGTGAAACTGATGCGAAGATAACCAATCCAAAAATCAAAATTAAGAAACATACTATTGCAATACATACAGCGAATATAAATCGCCAAAAACGAAACCGCCGTTCAGTTGCAGGATGGTCAATTTCGATATTCTTAACACGAAAAAAACGATTGGCAAGTTGCTCAATACTGTGCATGACCCATACCCCGAAAAATATATTAGTTTAAGTTCAAATTAAGTTATATATATAGGTTTAATAATATCACAAGTTGATGAGAGAAAGGCACATTACAACAAACCAAACATCTACAGCCGTGATTCCACCTCTGCCGCGCACTGCAATGACTACACGCGGAAGTGAGGAGGGTAGATATATCCTCCCCCTACGAAGTGGGGGGAGCTAGAGGGGGGATTAGGCAAAATCAATCAGAATCCGTCCATACCGCTGAGTCGCCCACCAACTTAACGCCGTCGCCATCACCGTATCATCATGCCCACCCGCAGGCGCACCATATCGCCAACCATACGCTGTGGGAGTCATCGCATAGGACAATAGCTCATGCTTCAACACATCATCATTCAACAGCATCATCTGCCGTTGCTCCATCGCAATCACTAGCGCATCAATCAATTCTGGTTTGCTCTTCATCGTGGTCGTAAACGCTTGAACAGGCAAATCTAACTCTCGCAATGCCTCGATATTCACACTCCCCACGCTATTCGCTTCCGCCAAAATCACATACGGCTTCCATCGGTCTGCCAAGCGTTTCAAGCGGTCACGTTGCAACGTCCACCCAATCTGGTTAAACCGTTCGAGATACACTTGTTGTCCCCCGTTCCGTGTCATCACACTGATGCACGTAAAGTCGCGGTCTTTCCCCCAATCCACACCAAACGCTACGTCACCATAGATACTGTCGCGCGACTTGACATCACCCACACAAACGCCATCAATATTGCGGAACACTGTCCCCCCATCACTCAGGAATTCCGCCAAATACTCTTGATGAAAAACACGCTCTGGCAACAATTTCCGCGCTTCTTCGATTTCATCAGGATTAATGTGGGGATTTGCCTTCGTCGGATACTGCCACGATTCCCAATCAGGATACATGGGGTCTTGTCCATACTGATACAACTGCCAAAACCATGACCGTCCGCGTGGTGTCGAGCAGAACAACGCACTTCCCATTGTGTCTGTCAACAAGGGGCGAATCGCGCCCTGCCAAACCTCCGCCGTCGGGATTAACGCCGCTTCATCCACCACCACAAAATCATACGTCCGCCCCCGCACCGTTTCCCCGCTACTGTTCGCCAATGACCAACACTCAAACACCCCACCCGTATACGTTTCCAATCGCCATTCATGTTCTTTCACCGATTGTCGGAT
>JANQRM010000450.1 GCA_028284565.1 Anaerolineae bacterium
AGCTGAGGATGTCGCCAATGCTGTCATCGCAGTCGCTACTCAACTCACCTTTAGTACAGGGTGTATCATTCCAGTTGATGGCGGACGACCATTGCTCTAGGAGAGAGCCTATGCCAACTGTTAATCTCGACATTCGTGACCCTCGCTTAACAGATATTATTGCCCCTAACGCTGATCTTGAAGTTGTGGTGAACGGGTTCAAATTTACCGAAGGACCGATTTGGCATCCTATCGAAAAGCATATCCGATTCAGTGACATCATTGGCAATTCGATTTATCAATGGAGTGAGGCAAAGGGACTATCAGATATTCGCCCGAATAGTCACCTTGCTAACGGCAACACCTATGACCCTCAAGGACGGATGCTCACCTGCCATCATGCCACCAGCCGAGTCACCCGTACCGAACCTGATGAAAGCATAACGATACTCGCCTCCCATTATCAAGGTAAGCAACTCAACAGCCCAAATGATATAGTTGTCAAAAGTGATGGAGGTATCTATTTCACTGACCCAATGAGTGGTCGTGAACCCTTTGTTGGCATTCCGCGTGAACCTGATCTGTCCTTCACTGGGGTGTATCGGTATGACCCACAAACCGATGAACTAACGCTTCTCATCGATGACTTTGCTAAACCAAATGGGTTATGCTTTTCACTGGATGAAACGCAACTTTACATCAATGATACAATTCGTTTTCATATCCGCGTGTTTGATGTTAATGAGGATCGCACAATAAGCAATGGTCGTGTCTGGGCGGAGACAATAGGTGAGGGAGTTGGCGTACCCGATGGGATGAAATTTGACAGTGCAGGGAATTTATTCTGTTGCGGTCCGGGTGGTGTGCATGTGTTTGATGCAAATGCGAATTGCTTAGGTGTCATTTTGATCCCAGAACATACCGCCAATTTTATCTGGGGCGATGATGATTTACGGAGTCTATACATTACCGCATCTACTTCACTATATCGGATTCGCACCAAAATCGCCGGTAATCCTCTTTTTTAAGATTGTTGATGATATCCTCTACTCAAAATAATCATTTCTGACAGACCTATTGAGTTATGCTATACTCCTCCTGCCTACTTCATTTACCCCTAGAATGGAGACATTATGCAAGGCGACCTAATCGCCCTTGATTTAGAAACAACCGGTTTAGATTCAGCAAAAGATGCAATAATTGAAGTGGGTGCAGTTCGTCTCCGCGACGGTGAAGTCATCGAAGAATTTGGAACGTTGATTAATCCGGGATTTCAGATACCGTCGGATACCACTTACATTACCGGCATCGACACAGATGATGTTCAGGACTCACCCAATATTCATCAGGTTGTCCCCAAACTAGCTGATTTCGTTAGCAACCTTCCGATAATTGCCCACAACATCTCATTCGATTTAGCTTTTTTGCAGAAATACAAGTTGGGTCTAAATAATCAGCCGATTGATACCTTTGAATTAGCCTCTTTGGTCGTTCCTAAAGCTCCTAGATATAACCTTACGAGTCTTGTCCAACTCTTTAACATTTCACTCGAAAATGCCCATCGTGCCTTAGATGATGCGCGAGCCACAGCCTTGCTCTACTGGAAATTGTGGGAACGTATCACTGAACTGCCCTCTTCTCTTTTACAAGAGATACTTCAGCTTGGAGCCGACTGGGATTGGCATCTTGAGCCAGTATTTGCAAATGCCTATCAATTGAAATCTTCTGAAGGCACCAGCGAAATATCAGCTGGCTTCCCTTTAGAGACACGGTCGGAAGATAACGGCATCCAAATTCAACCTTCCAAGACAATCATGTCCATCGACAGTCAGCAAATTGAAACACTGTTTGGAAAAGGGGGAAAACTTTCAAAGCGGTTGGATGCCTATGAATTTCGACCACAACAAATGGAAATGTCCCTATCCATTGCCGAGGCATTTAATGATTCACACCATCTTATTGTCGAAGCAGGAACTGGAATTGGGAAGTCGCTTGCCTATTTGCTTCCGTCAGTATTGTGGGCAACTGAAAACGGGCAACGAGTAGTTATCTCCACACAAACCATTAACCTCCAAGACCAACTCCTCAACAATGACATCCCATTACTCAAAGAAGTGATTGATCCGCCATTCCACGCTAGTGTCATGAAGGGACGCAATAACTATTTATGTCCTCGTCGATTAGAAACGCTACGCCGTCGCCGTCCCACCAATGTTGATGAACTCCGTACCGTGATTAAAGTACTCATCTGGCTACAGAATGACGCATCGGGCGAAAAAAACCAGATTACACTGCGTGCGAATGAGGTCAATACGTGGAATCGACTCAGCGCACAAGATGAAGGTTGTACTACCCAACGTTGTATTGCTCAGATGTATGGGTCTTGCCCTTATCATCAAGCAAGAAAATCAGCCGAAAAATCCCATATAATCATCGTTAATCATGCCCTTCTGATGGCAGATGCGATGGCAGAGAATCATATCTTGCCGAGTTATTCTCATCTAATCATTGATGAAGCCCATCAATTTGAGGAAGCCATTACCCATACACTAACTGCTCAACTTGATTCACTCATTATCTCTCGTCGGATAGATGATTTGAGAGCCTTGTTGGCTGAATTTCTGCAATCTGCCGATAACATAATCCCTACAAAATTACATATTAATCTACAAGAATTTATCAAGAATATAAATGATGCGTCGAGTGTGATGACCATTCATCTGCTGACTTACTTTCAGGCTATTGACCAATTCCTCGCAAACATATTTGAGAATCGACGGGGACGTTACATTCCACAATTGCGGATCGTGGAGAATCATCGACGAAAAGAGAATTTTTCGATTATCCAAACCGCATGGGATAAACTAGCACCCTTTTTTGAGGCAGTTGTCGATGCGCTTAATCAATTAGGCAAAGCACTTAATCGCTTAGAAAAATACGATATTCCGAACCAAATAGATTTATTCTCCGGCATCCGTTCTACAGCCAATTATCTTTCCGAAGCAAACATAATCTTGCACGACTTCACTGAATCGCCAAATGACAACACTATCTATTCCTTACAATTAAATCAGTATCGTGATGGAGCAACAATACGTACTTCACCCATTCATGTAGGCGATTTACTCAATAAACATCTTCTTGAAACTAAAGATACTGTCGTCCTGACTAGTGCAACCTTGCAAACTGCAGGCAATTTTGACCATTTCAAATCTCGCTTGCAAGCGGAAGCTATTGAAGCTTCGTCAATTGGTTCGCCATTTGATTACAAATCATCGACAATGATCGTTATCCCAAGTGATTTACCGGAACCTAACCAACCCGGTTATCAACGCGGAGTAGAGCAAGGGATTATTGAACTTGCCACTGCTCTTCAAGGACGCATGCTCGTTTTGTTCACCAGTTATGCTCAATTAATCGAAACTGCAAAGGCAATTACCCCACGACTTGCTCTCGGTGATATTGTTGTCTACGATCAAAATCAAGGAACCGGACGAGATAATCTTTTAGAAACTTTCAAAAACTCGGATAAAGCTGTTTTACTCGGCACACGCAGTTTCTGGCAAGGGGTTGATATACCCGGTGACGATTTGAGTGCAGTAGTCATTGTTCGCTTACCATTCACTGTACCTTCTGACCCAATTTTTGCCGCCCGTTCAGAGGTCTATGCAGATGGATTTAATGAGTATGCAGTTCCTGATGCGATTCTGCGTTTTCGACAAGGTTTTGGTCGCTTGATTCGCAGTCAAGAGGATCGAGGAATCGTTGCATTGTTTGATGTTCGTGTCAAAACCAAACGGTATGGTCAACTTTTCCTCGACTCGTTACCGGACTGTACGATCAAAACTAGCTCTCTAGCCAACCTGCCCCAACTTGCTTTACAATGGCTTCAAGAAGTGAATTCATCGTCGGAGCACACAGATGCAAATACCTGATGGGCGAGAATGTCCACACTATTATGAAGACATGAATCGCCATACTCGCGATATACAAGAGTGTCGATTAGTTAAAGCAAACCCAAATTCAAACCCATGGCGACCACACGATTGTTCCAAATGCCCCGTGCCAGATATTTTACAGGCGAATGCAAGCCCGGATATGAAGCTCACGATTGAGATTAAATCTTCTATGTTCGGTTTAATGCGACGGGTCGATGTTCTCGCTCATTGTACAAAGCATAATATTGCGATTCCAGACCCCTATACAGGTTGTCCAGAAAACCATCATCCCGGACTGGATTTGTTCCGACAAGCATTGGAAGATAGCAACGAGTAACATCACTTAATCTCATACTTCTGCGTCACTGTATCAATGCAATCTAAACGGAGACTGATTAACAAGTCCGAAGTGTGTTTTCATCGCTTGAATGTGCTGATCATTCCTCTTTTGGTTATAACTTCAGAACTTAACCCCACGATCGGTTCGAGTTTTTCAACTTTATGTGTCAATAACTGTTGAATAGTGCAAGCGTGTGTTATGCTTCACCATAATTTTTAGTTAAGGTGTACACTGTGATTGAAATGGAAGTCCAGGCAAAGTTGCGACTTGCAGTATTGCCACTTCATAAAGATTGGGCAAATATTCGAGACACGCTACAAGCTAATTATTTACTACAGATTGTTGAGCGAAAAGGTTTGTTTAAGTCACGGGATTTAACTTATGGTGAAGCCCTCGTCATCATTACAGACGAAAAAACCCCCAATTTACAAATCTGTGAAAAACTGAGGAAAAATAGGCAACATCATATTCCCACCATCTTAGTGACAGATAACTTTGATGAACTCGATAATCTCTCCTCATTGAAATGTGTTGATGTGATTGTACCGAACGATCCCAAGTATATCGTTTATCATGTTCAAAAGTTACTAAAGGAGTGGCAACAGAAACAGGAATTGGCAAATGAACTGCTAGCGCAACGACGCATGTCTAACGAGCTTGAACTCATTAAAAATGCATTGGTTCGCAATGTATCGCATGAATTAAGGACACCGTTGCTACAGATTAAAGGCTCGGTTTCTATGATGGCAGAAGACGTTGGAGAATCCTCGTTGACGGAGATGGCGAAAGTTGCAATAGCTAAGCTAGAAATTCTCACAAATAATATTACGTTGCTGGGGGCGAGCATGAATGTCAGTTTACACCCGACCACCCTGCGGGAATCCGTCAATCACGCAAAACGAAACTTGGGGCGAACATGGTTACATAAAGCGGAAGCCAAACGGATTGAGATTGACATACCAGAAGATATCCCTCCAGTTGTGGCAGACAAGCAATCCATATTTGTGATTATTCAGCAACTGATGGACAATGCACTCAAGTTTAGTGACGATCACATCAAAGTCTATGCAACAGCGGACGCTGATTCAGTTTGGCTTTATGTCCAAGACTTTGGCATCGGCATTGACGAATCTCAACTCAACAAGATTTTCGATGCATTCTTCCAGATTGATAGTGACGAGACACGCCGCTATGGTGGTTTAGGGATAGGGCTTGCCGTTGCAAAGCTACTCGCAGAATCACACAATTCGGAAATTGAAGTAGAGAGCGAGATCTCCATTGGTAGCACATTTTCGTTTCGGCTTCCAATTGTGAATCTTTAGTGCCCAAATACTTGAAAAAATCTCAAAATACGTCAAACTAGCTCAGGTTCATGAACAAGGGCTTAAGAATCGTTGACTCCCCTGTGTTTTTATGTACAATAGATTTAGATAGTTCTGAATATCACAAACGACTGGAGCTATAGATGGCGGTACAGGTGGCAAGTTCCACGCATATAATTGACGAGGTAGCAGTAGGATTACAAGCCATCGAGCAAACCATGAAAGAGGCTGTGATAAGTGATGTATCAATTCTGCAAGACGCAAGTCGCCATATTTTGCAGGCAGGCGGGAAACGAGTACGCCCTCGGTTGTTCATCTTGTCTTATCTTGCATTGGGTGGAATGAATGTTGAAGAAGTTGCCGAACCTGCCGCAGCTGTTGAATTAATGCATACTGCCAGTGTTGTCCACGATGATATCAACGATCATGGCATCCTTCGCCGAGGTCGTCCGTCGATTAATGCGATTTGGGGACGAACATTTGCCCTACTCACAGGTGATTTCCTCTTCACTGCCGTTTATAAGCTGATGGCTCCTTATCAAGACCTGAATATTGACCTAGCATCTGCCGCAACCGCCCTTGTCGAAGGCGAGACTTTGCAGGCAGAAGCTGTCAAGAACAACACCTTTACGAGTGATATCTATCTAGAAATCATTGCTAAAAAAACCGCTGCTCTATTCCAATCGGCTGGTGTCATTGGCGCGAAGCTAGCAAAAGCAACCAAACAGCAGGTAGAAGCTCTAGGACAATATGCCTTCAATGTTGGACTTGCTTTCCAAATCGTGGACGACATCCTAGATATTATCGGTGATGAAGCGACACTCGGCAAAACAGCGGGTATCGACATCGAACAAGGTCGCGGGATTACATCCATCTCTACAAACAGTAATGGACATAGAGCCGAAGATGTGATGGATGCTGTCAAACGTAAACTACTGGAGGGCGATAGACTTGAAAAAGCCAAACTACAATCCCGTCATTTGGTGAATATGGCAATCAGCGAATTAGATAACATACCGATGTCGCCTTACAAGCAAGACCTCATCGACCTTGCCTTAGGTGTTGTGAACCGGGATTTCTAATCCTTACATAAAAAGATTATCAAAAAGGGCATAACGTTTGCTATGTCCTTTTTGCGTTTTAGGAATGGAAAAGCTACGATTCCATTGTTGGCTGGTTTATGTATAAGGGATGAAATGATCAAAGTCGTAACAGTCGAAGCCATGCGGGAAATCGAAGCGGCGGCAGACGCGTCTGGTATCAGTTATACACGGATGATGCAATCGGCGGGCCTCGCTACGGGTGAACGGATTCTCGACATCATCAAAGCAATAGATGAACCCGTGATTACGCTATTAATCGGCTCGGGCAACAATGGTGGAGACGGGTTAGTCGCGGGCTATCACGTGGCAGACAATAGCAAAACACAGGTCCGCTTCTATCTTTTGAACAAACGTAGCGAGGAAGATGAAAACTATTATGCTATACAACAGGCAGGATTGTTGATCACCTATGCAGAGGATGACCATGATTTCCGACTCATCCGGAATATGGTCGCCAGTAGCCATCTGATTGTGGATGCAATATTTGGAATTGGAGTCCGTCTGCCCCTGCGAGATACGGTGGCTAAAGTCTTGCGCAATGTCCATCAAGCTCTGCGCCCACCCCAATTCACCTATACAGATGTCATGTTAATTAATCCCACTACCCAAAGTTTCCCATTACAAAAGAGACCATATATCATAGCTGTCGATTGTCCAAGTGGATTGCAATGCGACACAGGCGAACTGGACAGCAACACCCTCTCTGCCGATGAAACCATCACCTATATCGCCGGGAAATATGGTTTGTTCACTTTTCCGGGTGCAGAAGCTGTGGGGGAACTTCGCGTAACACAGCTCAAAGTACCCGATGATTTACCTGAACTGCAATCTCAAAGCGACTTTTTGATCGACGGCCAGTTTGTCAAGACACAACTGCCAGAGCGAACCCTCAACAGCCACAAAGGAACCTATGGTAAAGCCTTGATTATCGCAGGGTCAGCCAATTATACAGGTGCGCCTGCCCTCTCTGCAGAAGCCTGTCATCGCAGTGGTTCGGGACTTGTGACAGTCGGTGCGCCTCACTCTGTTATCCGAACCCTTGCCTCGCAATTTAATGAAGGTACTTGGATTTACCTGCCACATGATATGGGTGTAATCGGAGAACGCGCAGTTCAAACGGTTTTAGAAGAGATGCCGAACTACGATGCGTTACTTATGGGTCCCGGATTAGGACAAGAAGATACAACAGGTAAATTCATGACAGGATTATTGCAACAACCGACTGATGTTTTGCCACCAACTAACAAACGCGCCATCGGTTTTGTCGATGAGCAAGCTGTGGATGATCAAGCCGAGACCGATGGTACCATCCTGTTGCCACCACTCGTCTTAGATGCGGATGCTCTAAATTTATTGAGTAAGCACCAGAATTGGTGGAAACTGTTGCCACAAAACACAATCCTCACCCCCCACCCTGCCGAAATGGGGAGACTTGCAGGGATAGATACCCAAGATGTACAAGCGAATCGTTGGGAAATTGCCAGAGCAAAAGCCCAAGAATGGAATGTCGTTCTTGTCTTAAAAGGCGCGCATACCTTAATTGCTTCAACGGAGGGTCAAGTTGCCGTATCTCCATTCAAAACCGATGCACTTGCGACTGCTGGCACAGGGGATATCTTAGCTGGCTTATTGGTAGGGTTGCGCGTGCAGGGACTGACTGCTTGGAATAGTGCGATTGTTGGAGTTTATTTACACGGATTAGCAGGACAATTGGCTGGGCAGGCTCAAAATTCAAGAAGTGTCATTGCAAGTGATATTCTGCCGATGATAGGGAGTGCATTTGATACAATAGAAAAATCATGAGTTAACAGCTTCCTTTTCTTCCTCGCCAATAACTTCTGGTGAATGACGAACCACACGTTGAAGCCTAAAGAGTTCCCGAATCAACGCGATTACGCCCGCGACAAACCCTTGAGTTGTAATGACAGGTTCAGCAACATGCTCCTTCACAAAAGAAGCGGTTGTTTTTGCCGTTTGTGTCGTCTCACGGGTGTTATCAACAATCGGTTTAATCTCATTTTTAAGCAGATTGATCAATCGAGCCACTTGGACGATAAATATTGCTAATCCAACGACGATCAAAATACCTTCGACAGCCAGTACAATCACAAAAGCATCTTTGATGATTTCAAAGATACGCCCCCAATATTCAGCATCAACCAACGCTAAAATCAAGGACAGGATGAAGAAAATCAGAATCACAAGTGTAAAACCGACGGTGAAAATCATTATCACAGACGTTAAGCTACGACCTGATTCCTCTGGTTGTGAGGTCGTTTCTTCCATTTAAGTTCCCTAGGGCGATGCTTGATTAATTGGGAGAATATAGGCAACAACAAGCGCAACCAATGCCCCAACCGACGCTGAGACTATATTGATAGAACCAATAGCGATATTGATATTGAACATATCGCCCAAAATATGCCCCAATGCGAAACCAATCCAGCCTGCAAGGAAGAACAAAGCCAGACGACGGGCATCCCCTCCGACGATAAAATGGAAGACCGCACCGAAGAGCGTTGCTAGAATAAATGCGAATGTCACGGTTGGACCCAGCATTCTTGTTGCCTATCTACCAAGCAATGGTACAATTTAGAAGGTAGTGTAACAGAAAACGGACTCGCCTGAAAGCCAAGCTGATGAATCTCATCGACCATGCGATTGTCATTCCTGAATCTCCCGACACCATCTGGGAAATCCTACGCAACATTCAGCGTAACCGAGAATGGCAAACAGACTGCGAACACATCACTTTCCTCACCGGACACACAGAAGGACGCGGTGCGCGTTGGCGATACCGGAGCCCAAAAGGAAAGGAATTCGTGAGTGAAGTCACGGCATGGTATGACCGTTTAGGGTATGAGTATATCATGATTGATGGCGTATCGTATGAACAAAACCGTGGGCGCATCCGCTTGCA
>JANQRM010000454.1 GCA_028284565.1 Anaerolineae bacterium
AACAATGCCAGCTATTCAACTCAACGGTCAATTAGTGGATTATCAGATTCGACACAGTTCACGGGCCCAGTACGTCAGCCTTCGTATCGACGAAAAACGCGGATTGCAGGTCGTTCTCCCAAAACACGTTACAAATTTCGATGTTGATAGCCTATTGCTTGAACGAGAGACATGGATACTCCACAATCTCGCCAAAGTCGAAGCACGCCAACAACAACGCCCTCAACGACAATGGATAACTGGCGAAACCATTCCCTATCTTGGTGAACAACTCACACTCAACATCCAACCGAAACCACACGGAAAACGAACCACCGTAACGCACGATAGAGATATCCTCAATATCTGGTTAGTCGGAAATCCCCAAGCCGACCATATTCAAGATACAATTGAAAAGTGGTACAAACGCCAAGCCAAACGCTACATTCCACCACGAGTAATCGAACTTGCAGGACAATTCGGTTTTGACTATGCTCAGATTCGAATTAAAAATCAGCGGACTCGCTGGGGTAGTTGCTCCAGCAAAGGCAACCTCAATTTCAACCTACGCTTGATGATGACACCGCCTGATGCTATTGATTACATAATCATTCACGAACTTTGCCACTTAAAAGAGATGAATCACTCGCGCCGATTTTGGAATCTTGTGGCACAATATGACCCAGACTATCAACACTGGCGACGCTGGTTCAAAGAAAATAGTACCTTTTTGAATTTCTAGTACATGGGTTGTTTCAGTGAACACACAACTTGACCAACAAGACCGCGCCATTTTAGAACGGCTTCAAAACGACAGTAGCATCAGCAATGTCGAGCTATCACGTCAGGTAAATCTATCTCCACCAGCAATTCATTCTCGAATCAAACGGCTGGAACAATTGGGGTATATTCAAGGCTACACTGCTGTCCTAGACCGCGAGCAACTGGGCTACGACTTGCTCTGCTTTATCCAAGTCCGCCTAGAAGCTCATCATCCTGAAGCAATTATGAATTTCAGAGATTGTATTGAAAAAATACCCGAAGTGCTGGAATGTTATTATCTCACGGGCAATACCGATTATTTGCTGAAAGTGGTCGTCCGCCACAAAAAGGATTTACAACACTTTTTGATGGAAAAGTTAACACCAATTCGTGGCATCGCGCGCTTTGAAACCAGCCTTGCGCTCGAAGAAATCAAAGCCACCACCATCCTGCCGATTGACGCAGTATCTGAAGACGAGGATTAACGTTTCCGCTTGAGGTCACTCGCTCGTTTAATCGACCTATCTCCAAAGCGATCTTTGAGTTCATCTAGCGTATTCTGCAATTGTTTTTCTTGTTGAATTGCTTCTGGATCATCCCAAAAGCTCAATTGCCGTTTCGAATCTTCAAAGCCACTCATCCCCACTCCAATTAACCGTACTGCCTGTCCCTGCCAATGCTCAAGTAACAGTTTTTCCACAATATCATAAATAATCGCATCTTGATTTGTCGCATGATGCAAGGTCGTCTGACGGGTTAGAGTTGTAAAATCTGCCCAACGCAATTTGATAGATATCGTCGTCCCTTGTAATTTCGACTTTCGTACTCGTCGCCCCAAATTATCTGAAAGTTGTCTCAGAGTATCCTTTAATTTATCCACATCCCGAATATCCCATGAAAATGTCGTCTCTCGGCTGATGGATTTCGTCTCTCGGTGTGTTGATACAAGGCGATGGTCAATCCCATTCGCATGTTGATATAAGTCCCGACCCAGCTTGCCAAATCGCGCAACTAAATCTTTTTCTGACCATTTCGCAATTTGACCGATGGTTTCGATGCCTAAATTCGACAGTTTTTCCGCCGTTTTGGGTCCCACACCCCAGAGCTCCCGCACAGGCAATGGAAAGAGAAATTCAGCTTCACGATTGGGCAAGACAACTTCGATATGATTCGGTGGTTTGCTATAATCACGGATACTCGCTTTACCGATATTATTAGCGATTTTGGCAATCAATTTATTCGTCGCCACCCCTAAAGAGCAGGGCAAATCAAGTTCATTATTGATCTTAGTTTGTAGTCTTCTAGCAATGGATTCAGCTTCACCTTCTAACGCCGTCACATCGAGGAAGGCTTCATCAATCGACAGCTTTTCCACTAAAGGTGTCAAATCCTCCAACACAGCCATCACCTCCCGCGAGACCCGTTCATACTCCCCATAATTCCTCGATACAACAATCAGATGAGGACACAATCGAATCGCTTGCGACATTGGCATTGCTGAACGCACGCCATACTCCCTCGCAGGATATGAACACGAGGCAACCACACCCCGCACATCGGGACTACCACCGACGGCAAAGGCTTTCCCACGCAAGCTAGGGTCACGATGCTCTTCCACTGCACAGAAGAACGCATCCAAATCAAAGTGAAGAATCTTTCGAGTTTTCATCAATATCTATGATAGAACAAACTATCTAAACAAGTATAAAATTGAGGTTAGAAAATGATTTGATTCGAGAGTCTGACCAAGAGAACCATCGAAAAACAATCATCACTGTTGGATCATACAAGCCCACCTGAAACTCACAAAATCATAAAATCACT
Organism: Anaerolineae bacterium; assembly: GCA_028284565.1. The sequence continues at coordinate 2,566 of JANQRM010000454.1, forward strand.
GTGTTAAAATTATTAAAGTCTTTGGATATACCATTTGCATATTTTGTAACAAAAGATGATTATTTCGTACTATTTAATAGTCTTTTTGGGGGTATTTAATGGTCTCCAAAGAGGTCGTATAGGCTCTCCAGAGGGGCATTTCTCAGTCATTTTGGGTTATAGAACCATTAGCTCAAGTATGATTCTCGTTTATTAACGTCACCGAATTACGATGGGGTGTTTGTCACCACATCCGCACCTTCACCCAGTTTCAAATCATCAATTACATTATTCTCGAATACATTTTCGACAGCTGAGCAGTACTTCACATGCTCAAACCATGCACCAGTTCGGTTATCACGAAAGGTATTATTCTTAAGATGAAAATTATGACATAATGCCTCGCCAATTCCCTCAACCCTTTCCGGCGTATAACCGTGAAAGCCAATGTTATTCATCTCAAACAGGTTGTCCTCAATTGTGAAGCTATGTGTGACTTCATGTCCCCGCCAATACTGCAAAACAATCTCACCACCCCGCACCCACAAACGCATCCCTTCCGTATTACGTTGTAGTATGTTACCGCGAATGTCAAAATTAAAGCCATGCTCCACTGCTATACCCGCAAAACGACTGTATTCCACGATGTTTTCTTCTACCGTATTGTCCCAAGAATAGCCCATCCACAGCCCATAATTGCTTCGGCTAACATCATTCCTTCGGAAGATATTCCCCCGCGAAAAAGTGGACTCAATCGCATTATTCGGGCTTAAACGACAATCATTGTCTTCAATCAAATTATAGCTACACGGTGTCACCTTGCCCGGATGTTCATACCCAGCGATGAAGATACCATCCCCTCCCCCAATACAGGTGTTTCGGAGCAGTTTGTTATGCGATGAACCTTTCACCATCACAATACCTGCTGCATCAGCCTCCGCACGAATCGAGCCATTTTCAGGTCTGCGAAACAAGCGATTGCAAAAGTCAAATTGATTATCTTTCACGATATTATGATTAGAATTCGATAGATACATCCCCCAGCCGCTATTGAAGGAAGCGTTGTTATTTTCAACAGTGATATACTCGCAATCGAAGAGTTGAATGCCATTTTGTTGATGTTGTACATCACAATTTTTGATAGTGCTGTACTTGACCTTATTTAATACAATTCCGCCGCCATAAGCATCTTCAATGGGCTTCCAAAGGTGAAGAAAGGTATCAATACCTTGAACTTCGGCGGTATCGCGGACACGGATATTCTCTAAGGTGATGCTCTCACAGTTATCTACGAAGATGCCATGATAATAATTACTCAGGTTGATATTCTTGATAGTCACAGACTTAGCATTGCTGACTTTTAACGCTATCCCTTCTTGCAATTTGCCATTAAGCGTTGCAAAGTTGCCATCAAGCGTGATGTTTTCGCCTGTAATCGTGATGCCTTTGGGGACAAGATATTCACCCGGTTCAAAGGTGGTATCTTGCATAATCGGCATCGCATTCACGGGAAATTCAGTCTTAGTGGACATAGGCAACTCTTTCGTCACTTAGGTCGAACTTGGCTTTGTTTAGCAATTAGTTCATCTTCCCAACTTGTCTCATCTGAGTTAGGAATACGTCCATCACGGTCAAGCGCTTCGATGATATGTGCCATCCCAACTTTCAACGAAATCGCCGATTGAAACTCTGGCACGTCACGGAAGAGCTTGTCTGAACTATAGACCAGATTATGGCGAAAAATATCTTTACATATGCCAAAATCAGGAATGTTCCACGTCTTCAAAGTATCGAATGACACACCGACTATGTCTACCTCGCGTCCGATAATCTCCATCGCAGTTTGATGATAGTCAAACCATGTATGATAGCCACGATTGACGAGGTTATAGACTTGACCGATACTCTGAGACTTGCCAATCACGCCAACAAAGCCTTTCGCCGCGTCATCTACATGCATGAATTGATGGAGTGCCATCCCATCCCCACAAACGACAATTGGCTTCCCTTTGCGAATACGGTCTATCCACTCGTAGCCATGCGCAATCTGACGATGCAAGCCTTGTTTCGGTCCGTGCGTTGTAGAGGGTTTGATAATCGTCACCGGAAAGCCATCTTGATAATAGGCATTCAACAAAATCTTGTCGGCTTCGAGTTTGTGCTGTCCATAAGGGATTATCGGGCGTGTCTCATGATCTTCAGTCACTGGCATCCAACGAAAGTCAATACCATAAGTCACAACCGTTGAGCAGTGGATAAACTGCTGAACGTCACGAAAAGCATGCAAGCTACTTTTGGCGTCTTCGCGGTTGAAGCTGATCATGTCAATCGCAATATCAAAGGCTTCGCGTTGCATGGTGGCTTCAAATTC
>JANQRM010000484.1 GCA_028284565.1 Anaerolineae bacterium
AAAACGATATTCACTTGCACGTCCCTGCTGGAGCGGTTCCAAAAGACGGTCCGTCTGCTGGAGTAACTATGGCTGTCGCCTTAGCATCCTTGCTCACAAAGCGAGTCACGAAATCCAACGTTGCTATGACGGGGGAATTAACTCTTGGGGGACAAGTCTTACCTGTGGGTGGGATTAAAGACAAAGTCCTTGCGGCAGATCGTCTTGGTGTGGATACAGTTATCCTTCCCAAGAAAAACGAAAATGACATTGAGGACATCCCCGATGATGTGCGCAACAGGCTAAATTTTGTCTTCGTTGACCATGTAGACCAAGCCTTTCAAACTGCATTGAATGCTTAACCACCAGATAATAATGTAACGTCCTGTCTATCTTGCGCGGATGGGACGTTACCGCTACACTGTCTTTGCACTGGATAGTGAGATGAACGACTGAAAAACACTTCCATAAGGGGAGGACAACCATGCCTAAAGTAATGATTGTTGATGATGATACAACAACCGTATCTTTATTAGAAACACTATTAGAGCTCGACGGTTTTGAGGTATCTTCAGTTGCATTGGGTGCAGAAGTCATTACGAAAGCAGAAGCCTTCCAACCCCATCTTTTCTTGATGGACTATCACCTATCCGATATGGAGGGCGTGGATATTCTCCGTCATCTCCGAACACATGATCAGTTTAGTAATACACCAGTGGTTATTGCGTCTGGCATGGATGTACGCGATGAGGTCATGGAAGCTGGAGCCAATGCCTTCCTAGTAAAGCCTTTTGAACCGGGTGAACTTCCCGATTTATTTAATAATCTCATCAACAGCTAGCAACCTCATAACATATGGCACGTAAAATCACCAAATTGCAATGGTATCGGATGGATTTACACATCCACACCCCCGCCTCCGCCGATTATCATGACAAAGATGCCAGCTATATCGACATCCTTCGCCGCGCTGAACAACGCGGAGTCGACATTCTCGCCTTCACAGATCACAACACGGTTTCTGGTTACGCCACCATGTGGGAGGAGATTGACCGCCTCCAATATTTCGAGCAAACCGGACGCGCCCTCGCAGACGAATTAAGACTGTTAGCTGAATATCGTCGCCTTTTAGATAAAGTACTTGTCTTACCCGGCTTTGAATTTACCGCCACCTTTGGTTTCCATGTTTTGGGCATTTTTTCGCCAGAGACACCCGTTCGTTATATGGAGCATCTGCTTCTCAGCTTGAATGTTCCCCCATCTGCACTCGCTAATGGAGATACAGCCGTTGGCGCAACTGCCGATGTCTTACAAGCCTACCAAGTGATTCATAACGCAGGTGGTTTAGTCGTCGCGGCACATGCCAATGCCAATCATGGCGTTGCCATGCGTGGGATGAACTTCGGTGGACAAACTCGTATCGCTTATACGCAAGACCGCCATCTTCATGCATTAGAACTAACTGACCTCTATCGCAAAGGACGAGGTTCGACACAACGGTTTTTCAATGGCACAAAACCCGAATACCCCCGTCGGATGCACTGCATTCAAGGCTCGGATGCTCATAATCTTGATACGATGAAAGAAAATCGGGGGCGTGTCACCCGTTTCGGAGTCGGAGAACGAGTTACTGAAGTACTTTTGCCAGACCGCTCATTTGAAGCCCTTAAAAAGATGTTTGAAGGTACAGACTTTTCACGCACTCGCCCTTACAATCCGAATCGCAAGCCTTACGATTACATCTTAAGCGCGCGCGAAGAAGGCGATAGTATCGTCCAATCCTTCCACGAATCGATGGAGCAAAAAGGGGGTGTGCGTAATGCAATTTTGGCAGATGTCTGTGCTTTCGCAAATACGAATGGCGGCACCGTCTATGTGGGAATCAGTCCAGATAAGCGTAAGAAACCGGTTGGAATCAGCAATCCGTCTCAAGCCATCAACACACTTCGCAAAGACATCAATCGTCAAATCACACCCGAACTGGATGTAGACATTGATTCGCAAGACACACAAGGCAAGTCCGTCATTCGTATCCTCGTCCCATATGGTGAAGACCGCCCTTATGCCATTGATGACAATCGGATTTATCTACGTGATGAAAATGAAACCAGCTTGGCAGTCCGTGATGAAATCGTGAATCTTGTTCAGCAAGGCTTATTATTTCAGAGCCAAAGTCAGAGTCAAACTAGCCCAACACAGTTAAGCTCAGATAAAACATTTGAAGCTGAATCATCATCGAATGACATTACACCACCCAGCGGTGGAGTCGAAATTGTCAAGGTGGAACAGAGGGATAACACCACCTACTACACTATGCACGACTTACGTAACGGCAACCATGTTCGTAATGTCACACGTTCTTCTGCACGGAAGTTGTGGGACTATGCCATTAAACAGTGGGAAGGCAATCCCGTTAACGAAGATAAGGTCCGTTGGGAAGGTCCAATCGGCTTATGGCGACAGTATAGTAAAAATAACACCACCCGCTATGACCTTGTACAAAAATCAGATGTTACAAAACAAGTTCGTGTCTATTATGGTGTGACCGAAAGTGGGATGCACGGACCTTGGGAAGTCTTCCTCGCCCCAGAAGATTCTGACTAATAGACAATCCTAATGCAGATAATCATTCGCTGGATTCGTCAGCATCCGGGACGCTTGCTTGCGCTGGGTATCTGGTTCATCGCCATTCTCATCTTCCGTTTTCTTCTCGCAGAGCAAGGCATCACTCTGACCGATTTTCTGCGTGATATAGTGAAGTTTGTGCAATCCGTCTGGTATGGGGCAATTATCTATTGCCTAATCTGTATTCTGCGCCCAATTTTATTTTTACCTCAGACAATATTCACCCTAATTGCCGGGCGGATATTCGGCGTTCCACTTGGGTTTTTAACAGTCTATATAGCGACACTTATTCTATCAGGAATCTTCTACAGCTTCGCCCGTTGGTTGGTTGATTTTGACCCAGATAGAAACCATAGTCGCTTAGAGCGTTTCATTAATCCACTACGCAAGCACCCTATACAAACTGTCATCACGATGGAATTGCTCTTCATCTCCAACGACATCATTAGCACACTAGCAGGTTCGCTCAAAATTCCATTTGGAGGATTTATCAAAGGCGTGATTATCGGAGTTATCCCTACCGCCCTTGCAGGTGTAACTTTAGGTGCGTCATTTGAAGGCGATATTCTGCGCGGAGATGTACGATTTGACCCTCGATTGCTGATAATCTCCGTTATTCTTTTAGGCATCGGTTTTGTTATGCGCAAGCTGATTGAACAGTGGACTGCTTCCAAAAATGAGCTGTCTATCAGCCAATAAGTTAATGTAATGGTGCCGTAGTCATATGTCACCTCACTGTCGTTTAGACTATAATCAAAACGATGAATCATTATCCTAAATAAAAAGGGGAACTCATCTCATGCCCTTAGTCGAACTCCCTACAGGCGCAACACTCCATTATGAAGATAGTCATCCCCAAAGTGAGCATATTCCGGTCATACTCATCCATGGTTTACTTGGCACCGCGCGCGGACATCTGGGGCATGTGATGGATTGGTTGGTTAATGAAGGTTATCGTGTTATCGGAATTACCTTACGTGGATATGGTGAATCCCAACCCAAGCCCAGACGCTTCCCTAACAATTTCTATCATCAAGATGCAAACGATGTCATGGCATTGATGGACGCTCTCAGTATCTCGAAAGCACATCTCATTGGCTATTCTGATGGTGGCGAAGTCATACTCATTGCCATTGGAGAACATCCGCACCGCTTTGTATCAGCAATTGCCATTGGTGCAGTTGGCTACTATAGCCCTGAGTTACGTCCCATCTTTCAACGGACATATCCCGGCACCTGGATAACCGAAGCAGAGAAACAAGAACATGAAATCGAGAATACTGATGCCTTCGCACTCGAATGGGTACGTGCCACCACCAAAATGATTGACTCTGGTGGCGATGTTAGCTTAAGCAACGCTCACAAAATCACTTGTCCGCTAATTATCATGTTGGGTAAAGGTGATACGCTAAATCCACAAAGTAGTGGTGAGAAATTTATCCAGCAGGTTTCCAATGGACGTGTTGTAATGTTCAATTGTGGACATCCTGTTCATGATGAACAAACGAAGCAATTCCGTCAAATCACCCTAAAACATCTACAGGATGTCTCAACTTAGATATTCCTGTTGGTAGTAGGCTTCCAATTCATCATTTGTCAGAAAGCCTTCAGAACCACTTGCCGAGCCAATTTTGTATCCCGCAAATAAGACCGCTTTCCTTATCGCTAAATAGGGATCACAAGTCTTTGAGTAGACATGATTGAAAGCAGAAAATAGCGCATCACCACTCCCAACCGTATTCACAATGGGACGTAATACCTTCGGGGGAATCATCTCAACACGATTGTCATCCTTTACTGTCAGCAACGCGCCCTCTGCGCCCATCCCAATCACAATAATCGGCGTACTATATCTTGATTGAACTTGTGATGCCCATTCTTTAGGGGCAATGGGTAACTTCTCATGGCTCATGAACACAATATCAGCTAGTGTCATATAGTCTCGGTTATAGTCATCATCTAGGTTTTGAATTGCATGCACATCTGTCGCAATGGGGATATTTTTCGCTTTCGCAATGGACAGAAATGGACGCGAAAAAGGAATATTTGCCAATATAGCTAATTCGCAATCCGCCAATGCTTCTCTAAACTGGGCTTCAGGATAGGCTTCATCCCGAATAGTCTTCAAATCGCTAAATATAGCCCGCCTCCCAGATGGCTCATACAGTATCACCGATTGAGGTGTTTCAGGCAGTTTTGCGAGAATATGATTATCCGATATACCTTCGGAAATTAAGGTCTGTTGAATCAACCTACCTATAACATCGTCGCCAACCATTGACAAAAACCGCACCTCATTCCCTAATGTGGTCAATGCTTTGGTAATGTTATAGCCCACACCTGACACTTGCGACGCAACAGCACCTCCAGTAAATCGAACAGATTCATATTCAATTGGAAAGGAATCGATTCGTAGTGTCGTTTCCATATTCACCAAACCAGCTACCAAAATTTTCATAGCCTGTCCTATTGGTTAGTTTGTACAAAATCGCTTGCATTTTACTTCGCAAGCGATATAATTAATTTATTAAATTAATTTACATTTAGAACTAAAAAGCAACCTTTTGGTTAAAATGCACTCCAATTTGCCCACTGGAATCAATAAGACAGAGACCAAAGCGCACAACCTCAGCGCGATTTTACAGACTCTGCTTCGTCATGAACATATTTCACGAGTCAATCTGGCACAAGTCTTAGGTGTATCGACAGCCACCATTACAAATCTGGTCAATGAACTCGTTGCACAGGGACTTGTCACAGAAGAAGGCAATGTCAAAACAAATGGTCGACCTAGTGTCGGCAGACCACAAAAAGCCTTACAACTCGTTTACGATGCCTTATATACTGTCGGCGTTCATATTGATGTCGGCAAAATCTATATCAGTCTTAGCAATCTACAGGCTGAACCCCTGTTAGAAGAAACTATCGAACACAGATTAGATGAATCCTCTGATAATATTCTCGCACAAGTTGTTCAGGTTATTGAAAATATTATTCATGCGAGTAATCTCCCAAATGAACAGATTGTTGGTGTTGGTGTCGCCGCATCCGGTTTGGTTGATCCATACACGGGAATCAATGTCATCGCACCCAATTTGAATTGGCATGATGTCCCCATTCGCACCTATTTAGAGGATAATCTAAAACTTCCCGTCATCGTCGAAAACAATGTGCGTGCGATGGCTCTAGGCGAGTCGATGTTTGGCATTGCACAGGATGTCAATGCACTTGTGTTTATCTATGCTCGAATTGGTGTCGGCGCAGGCTTAGTCGTCGGTGGGCAACTCTATCGTGGTGCTGTCGCTGGTGCAGGAGAAATCGGACACACAACCTTGATGATCCAGCAGAATGGTCAAACACAATTTGCAACCCTAGAATCCCTTGTCTGTGAACCCGCCATACTCAGACGAGCCAAGCAACTCATCGCCAATAAACCTACTAGCAAACTCGCTCAACTTGCAGAAGACGACAACTTATCGCTCCAAATCATCTTACAAGCCTCTCGTGATGGTGATGGTGCAACACAGCAGATGCTTGAAGAACGTGCGTCCTATATGGGTATTGCTCTTGCTAACTTGGTGAATATTATCAATCCCGAACTCATTGTTCTCGGTGGCATCTTTCCCAAAGACAACCACATTCTCATGCCACATACCAAAACCACCATGCGGAAACACGCCTTTGCCCATCTTGGGGAGCAAGTCCAAGTTGAATCTAGCAGTTTTGGCGATAAAGCTGGCGTTGTAGGTGCAGTTGCGCTTGCCCTCGATCAGCTCTTTTATCGCCCACAGAATCAACCCCTACGACACAGCACACTGGAGACACAATGATCGAGAACCATGAATTGACGCTTGGTTTCATTCCAATCGCTCGTCCGACCTTTGACATGGGCTTGGCATATGACCAAACTCAAGCCGTCCATGCCCAACTCCAACAAGCCGGGTTTACTATCATCGGTCTTCCTGAGTTAGTTTTGGATCTCGAAGAACTCGAAGAGAAAGCACAGGAACTTCAATCAGCAACACTTGACTTACTGGTAATGGTACAAGCGTCATTCGCGGATAGCACCATGGTGACTCAACTTGTTGAATTAGTGAATGCACCCTTACTCATGTGGGCATTGCCCGAAGAACGTGTTGGTGGTCGGTTACGTTTGAACTCTTTCTGTGGCATCAACCTTGCCGCCCACGGTCTCAAACGACGCGAATTGACTTATGACTATGTGTATGCCGAGCCAAGTGATAAATTAGCCATGGAGAAAACCCGCAATCTCGCCCTCGCCGGAAAAGTCAAAGGTCAATTACAAGATGCTCGTATCGGACGAATTGGAGAAAATCCCGATGGATTTGATACCTGCCTTGTCAATAAAATCGGACTCAAACAACGGCTCGGTGTCGAAATTGTCCAACTTGAACTGGATAATGTATTTGAAGGAACGCGCCAAGCCGACCCACAAAAGGTCGAAGCCGTCGCCACGCAAATCAGAGAATCAGTCACAGGCTTAGAAACACTCGATAAGACCGCCACTCATGGCACACTCAGCACCTTTGTCACCCTTGATGAAATAGCAGAGGAACAGCAACTCAATGGATTAGCTGTCCGCTGTTGGCCCGAATTCTTCACCGATTTAGGTTGTTCAGCCTGTGGCGCGATGTCCATGCTCAGTGACAAACAAACCCCCTCCAGTTGTGAAGCGGATGTCAATGGCACGATTACCCAACTCATTTTGCAATGGATGAGTGGCGAACCTGCTTTTGGGAGCGATTTGGTTTCCTTTGATGTCGAAGAAGATGTTGCCATTCTCTGGCATTGTGGACTCGCACCCAGGTCAATGGCAGACCCCGATGTCGAGGTACGTGGTGCATTACATTCCAATCGTCAAATGCCCTTGCTAATGGAATTTCCTCTCAAGCCCGGACGTGTGACCCTCGCCCGTCTGAGTGAAGCCACAGGTGAATTCCGCTTAGTAATCGCAGGAGGGGAAATGCTCAAAGCCCCACCCAGTTTCACGGGAACCACTGGCACTTTACGTTTCGATAGTGGAACACAGGCAGTTATGGATACCATCATCGGAGAGGGGTTAGAACACCATCTCTCACTAACGTACGGCAATTATGAGAATGTGCTGGTCGCACTCGCCAAAATGTTGAAGATACCCGTTCTACGGTTATAAAATAGCCTATCAAATACCAAAAGGAGGTGAATCGCGGGAGTTATACAATATGCTACACAACAATCTTTGTTAATTTTTATTCAATAGGAGTAACCTATGAAACGCTTTACAACCCTCTTTTTGCTCGTGATCCTCGTCTTGTCGATGGGTGTTACCAGCATGGCACAAGATAGCATCGAATTACGCTTCACTTGCTATCAAGATGGCACTGAATGTGATGTCTATGCTGATCTATTAGACCGCTTCACGGAAGAAAACCCTAATATTACGGTTGTTGTTGAGGAAGTCCCCTATAGTTTTATCCTTGACTCACTACCCGTGAATGTTGAAGTGGGCGAAGGTCCAGATATTGCTCGGATCACTGACTATCCCGGTTTTTCAGATTTCTATCTGGATATGCGTCCCTATATGAACGACCCTTCAATCCTTGAAGACAACTTCAACCCAGTTCCTCTCGCGGCACTCCGCGGAACGATGGGCGGAGATGGTTTGCATGGTTTTCCTGATGCCGTAACTGTGACTGCGCCCTTTGTGAATGCAACCCTTTTT
>JANQRM010000518.1 GCA_028284565.1 Anaerolineae bacterium
ATGATTGAACGGCGCAAACGGCAGATTCAGGCTTCAGCTGAGTCTGCCTACAAAGTTGTCACCTCACTGGGTGGTGAAGTTGGCTGGCTTTATTTGAATCCTTTGTGGGTATGGCGGGGACGCTTAGACCGTTGGCTGGGTGGCGTAGGTTATCGGGGGGGTCGTCGGGATGCAGATGAATTACGTGTGGGGGGTGCGCTCGATTTTTGGCGTGTAGAAGCCATAGAAGACAATAGGTATCTCCACCTCCGTGCCGAGATGAAGATGCCGGGCAAGGGTTGGCTCCATTTTGAAATTAAACCGAAGATTGATGGTACAACCGAACTGGTTCAGACTGCCTACTATGCCCCCAAAGGACTATTCGGTTTTCTTTATTGGTATGCACTTTTCATCCCACATAAATACATCTTTGACGGCATGATTGATCGCATTGTGGCGATTGCAGAAGGGCGAGATGATCCCAAAGCCACGTCATCACAAACGCAATGGATAAAACCTGTGCTGGGTATGTTCACGATATTCAGTGTAATGGCACTCGTGATACGCCAATTTATCAGCCGAGATTAGACTTTTGAGCAAGGCTAGCAACGAGCAAATCTAATGCCAAGCGCGGTTCGATGCGTCCCGTTTTCATATCGTGGTCATATTGTTGCAGGCGACGATAAATGCGTTCCAATTGCTCCACCGTAAAGGCACGAGATTGCTTCGCTAGTTTGTCGGCTTGCCAGCTACTGCGGATGCCGATGGCTTTGGCGATAGATGCGCCACCCGAACTGCCCCCAGTTGACAGATGCTCCCGCGCGAGAATCAACAGACGAAATTGACGGACGATCAAGGCGAATAGACCGAAGCCGGGATCGCGTGGGTTTTCATTCAGTGCGCGATGCATGAGGGACAAAGCCGTATCACCATCACCCGTTGCCAGTGCATCCACCACTGCGAAGACATTCGCTTCTGGGACAAAGGGTGTGAGTTGTTGGACATCCGCTTCAGTAATCATACCCGCATCGTCCACATAACAGACGAGCTTATGCAATTCATTGTCGGCACGTCGCAAATCGTTGCCTGTCACACTGGCGAGTGCCACTGCCGCTGGCGTTTCTATCTTGATGTCGTATTCGTCTTTGGCACGCTGACGTATCCACTGCGTTGTATCTTTGGGGACGCGAAAGGCTTTGCAAAAGCCATTGCTGAGTGATGTCACATTCTTCCAGACGCGATTCTTCTCAGACAGGTCTTTGCGCTCCACCATCACCAAGCGCGCATGAGGCGGGAGTTTGGGCAGTTCATCTAACAGACGCTCAACTTCTTGCTTCCCGACATTACCTGCGCCTTGTCGGGTGATATGACTGACGAGATTCTTGACAATCACCAAGCGTTTATCTGCCAGAAAGGGCATGGAGCGCACCGCTCCGATGACTTCGCTCACCGTCGTTTCGTCGCCTTCAAACTCACTCGTGTTCAGTTCACCATTCTCACCCATCCCTGCCCGAAGTTTGTCCAGCACTTGGTCAAGTGCGAGATCATCATCCCCATGAATGAGATAGAAGGTCGGCGAGGCTTTGTCGGACACTTAGGATTGCTCCGTCGTCACATGATGCAGTGTAATCGGCTTGTTACGGAATGGAATGTTAATAACTTGCTTGCGGACATTCCGAATCTCAAGGTCGCCGGGGTCGCCATCTGTCGTAAAGTGCTTTTGGATTGCCATGCCAAGCGGTTGTCCAAATAGACCCACAAGCATCATCAACATAATGGCAGTGGGGAGGCGTTCCCAAATGCGCAATCGGCTTCGTCCTGCAAAGCTAAATGCTCCGACCAATGCACCAAGCGTAGCCGTGGTTAGCAAGTTGGTTCCACAATGCGGATGGATGGCTAAGTGCGACTCGCCATTCCGCATTCGTTTGAGGGCATCGTGGCTGGCTTTCTCTAACTTCTCGGTTGGGACTGCGCCAATCACCACAAAACCCGAATCGGAGCAAATGGAGATGGAGGTTTGCTTTAAACAAAGAATTACGTAAGGAAGATAACAACAAATTAATCAGGAAACCACAATTAATGATCGATCCACTGCTTTAT
>JANQRM010000098.1 GCA_028284565.1 Anaerolineae bacterium
AATTTCACTCCCTTACGCCAAAACCCAACTCACCGCTACCATCGCTGATTCATTTCAGATTGACCTCATCCAACCTAACTCCACACCACCAGCAGATAACCCAATCGAAGTTGTTAAACAGGCTCTCAACAATCCTATCCAAAGTCCCAAACTCAAAGACTTTACCAACACCCAAACTGTTGCCATCGCCATCAATGACAAAACCCGCCCAGTCCCACATGACCAACTTCTACCCCCACTCTTAGATGAACTCGACCAGCTTAGCATCCCACCAGAAAACATCACCTTCTTTATTGCCACAGGCGCACATCCGGTCATGCTACCTGATGAATATTCTCAAATCCTGCCTGATTGGATTATCGAACGCTATCCCATTCTCTGTCACGATGCACTCGATAACGAAAACCTGACCTATCTTGGCACAACCTCCCGCAACACCCCTGTGTATATCAACTCCGCTTATCTCTCAGCCGACCTACGCATCACTATTGGCAACATCGAACCCCATCAATTTCAAGGTTTCTCTGGTGGTGTCAAATCCGTGTCCATCGGACTCGCAGGCAAGCAAACCATCAATCATAATCATGCCTTGATGACCCACACCAACTCCCAACTTGGACACTTCCATAACAACCCCGCCCGTCAAGACGTCGAAGATATTGGCAAACTCATTCGTGTCGATTTCGCCTTCAATGCCCTGCTCAATGGCAACAAGCAAATCGTTGATGTCATCGCTGGTAATCCTTCTGCAATCATGACTGTCGCCATTCCCAAAGTCCGCCAAATCTTCCAAGTTCCCATCGGCCAGCCCTATGATTTATTGATTGTATCTCCCGGTGGTCATCCCAAAGATATTAACATCTATCAAACACAAAAAGGACTTGCCCACGCCGCACTCATTACCAAGCCCAACGGCACAATCATCCTCACCGCCGCCTGCCCAGAAGGCACAGGTAGCCTATCTTATGAACAATGGATAACCAATGAATCCATGAATACTCACCAAGATGTATTTGAACGCTTTCAACAAGAAGGTTTCCAAGTTGGACCCCACAAAGCCTATCAAATCTCCCGTGATGCTTCTCGTATACAGGTTCATCTTGTGTCTGATATGCCAGCAGATTTTGTCAAAAGACTCCTGCTTTATCCTGCCGACAACCTACAATCCGCAATCGACAATGCACTCACTCAAGTCCCCGATAATGCACGAATTGGTATCATGCCCTATGCCAATGCCACCATTCCTAATTTGGAGATTAATACATGAAAATCGCAATCTTCGGTTTAGGTGGTGTTGGTGGATATTTTGGTGGTCGCCTCTCGCAACTGGACGATCATAAAGTTTACTTTGTTGCTCGTGGAAAACACCTTCTAGCCATCCAAAACGATGGACTCTATATCAACAGTGAACTTGGCGATTTCATTGCTCATCCCACCCTTGCCACCGACACTCCAGCCGACATCGGCACAGTCGATTTGGTCCTTGTCGCAACCAAAGCATGGCAACTCCCCGAAGCTACCTCAGCAATGCAACCTTTGATTGGGGATGATACGGTCATCTTGCCTTTGCTAAATGGTGTCGAAGCTCCACAGATACTGGGCGATACGCTTGGACATCAGCATGTCTTGGGTGGATTCTGCCGTGTTCTCAGCCATATCACCTCCCCTGGACACATCACACAAAAAGGCACACCACCCTATATTGCACTTGGCGAACTCAACGGACAACTCTCTCCCCGTATACAACAAATAGCGGAACTACTTAAATCTGCAAATATCCAACACGAAATTCAAGACAATATTCAATCCGCCATCTGGCAAAAGTTGTTATTCATTGCCTCATTTGGTGGTGTCGGAGCAGTCACCCGTATGCCAGCCGGTATCCTTCGCACACAACCCGAAACCCGACAACTTCTCCAAGATTCCATGAAAGAGGTCAAGTATGTCGCCCTCGCTCTCGATATTCCAATGGCTGATAATGCCGTCGAACAGGGAATGGAGATTATTGACAATCTCCCAGAAAATGCACTCGCGTCCATGCAACGCGACATCTTGAATGGTCGTCCATCTGAGCTGGATTCGCAGAATGGTGCAGTCGTTCGCTATGGCGAAAAAGCCCAAATCCCCACCCCAACGCATCGCTTCATTTATCAAGTGTTATTGCCATTAGAACGTGCTTCAAGAGGTATGATTTCACCCGATTTTGTGATATAATATTGGGTAGAAATAGTCCTCACTTTTTGCACAAGAAATTCCTAAAAAGTAGAACAAAGTACTTGCAATTTTAGAATTTTTGTTCTATAATAGTGGTGTCCTCGAAAGACTATACAAATAAGAGTAAACAACTGATGAACAAGTCTAAACGCTTAAGCGGTCCGGCAATGCGCGACCGTCTCCTACACGCTGGTATAGAGGTTCAACAAGTTACTCGTCGGATGGATAGTGGGCATTATGTCGCGGAGTTTTATACTCCCGGCATGGAACAGCCTATCGAATCCTCTCAAAGCTACGCACAACGCCTTCGACAAAAGGTTAATGGCTTACAAATCATCAATTGTGATGACACCATAGCCGATTGGCGTGAAGGCAAACCCATCATTTGGGCAACCGTTACCTTCGCTGACACCGCTTAATCTAATTCAAAAGAGCATTCGCTGGTGCCCTCTTTATCATGCTCAATCTATCGAAATTGCTGTCTGAGCTTTGGGACTAATCCCCCTGCTTCCAAAATCGCTTGTACAGAAGGTGACAACGCAGGTAAATGAAAAGTTTGTCCTTTCGCATTGATTGACACGGCATCTGAATCAATTGTAATTGTCTCACCTGTTTCCAACAATGCGGATAACCCAGCCAGCACCACCGGACGAATCCCTTGGTTAATACAATTACGGAAATATAGTCCACCGAACGAATCCGCAATAATCATCAAAATACCATTATATTTTAGAGATGTCACCGCTTGCTCACGACTACTTCCACAACCCCAATTCCGTCCGGCTACAATCACATCCCCTGCTTGCCCCTGAATCACAAAAGTCGGGTCAATGTCTTCCAGAGCTTTCGAGGCAATCTCCGCTTCCGTCCGCAGATTATAGGTATACTTCCCAGCGAAAATCATATCTGTATTCATGTTATCCCCAAACACCCACACACGATGTTCTGTCCTCATGCCAAAAACTCCTGTGGATGGGTAATCTCACCTGTTATCGCGCTCGCCGCCACCACATACGGATTAGCGAGATACACATCTGCTTCGTGCGTTCCCATCCGTCCTCGAAAGTTCCGATTGGCTGTACTAATCGTGGTTTCATTCGGTGCAGGGACACCCAGATGATTCCCCATACACGGACCACACCCCGGCGTTGCAATACTCGCTCCTGCTTCGATCAGTGTTTGTAAAATGCCCGATTGCGTTGCCCGCAATAACACCTGCGAGCTTGCCGGAATCACAATCAACCGACCATGAATTTGCTGTCCCTTTAACACACTAGCGGCGGCTTCCAAATCTTCATAACGCCCATTCGTGCATGTTCCAATAAAGGCCTGTTGAATCGGTTGACCAAGTATGTCTGATAAATCTGTCACATTATCCGGCGAATGCGGTTGAGCAATCTGTGGTTGTAATTCATCGACATCCAACTGCCAATCGTCAGCATAAATCGCATCCTCATCGGGATACAACACTGTATAGTCCCGTTGACGATAAGGTTCTAAATACTCAAATATCTTCTCATCTGGTGGCAGATAAGCATTCAATGCACCAAACTCCGCCATCATATTTGGCAAAACCGGACGGTCATCCAATGATAAAGTCGCAATTGTATCACCAGCAAATTCAATCGAGCGATACCCACCGCCATCACTCCCCCACCCACGCAATATCGCCAGCGCAATATCTTTTGCAGTCACACCCTGTTGCAATCGTCCAGACAAAGTAATTCGCACCGCTTCTGGTACGCGAATCCACAATTCACCAGTCGCCCACAACGCAGCCATCTCCGTCCGTCCGACACCCATCCCAAACGCACCCAACCAACCAAAGTGTGTCGAATGACTATCTGAGCCGAGTATCACTTCCCCCGGCAAGATGAGAGCTTCTTCACTAATGACTTGATGACAAATTCCACGCCCAACTTCAAAAAAATGTTGGATACCTTGTTCTTTGACCCATTGACGGATTTCAGCATGATTGAGCGCATGACGAGTTGTCGGAGCCGGAACCGCATGGTCAAGCGTAATCGCCACTCTATCTGGATGAAGGATACGAAATGCACCAATCTCCATAAAAATTTTGCGAATCGCCGCCGAGTTGTCATGACTAAATATCAAATCTGGCTGAATATCAATCGTTTCGCCTGAGCGCACAGACGATAGCCCACCAGCCCGTGCCAATGCCTTCTCGACAAAGGTATACCCACTCATGAAACACCCGCCGCCTGATAGAGCAAATCATCAATGGCATCGCTCTCTACTTGTGCGGTATCCGCCTGCTGTTTGATGGACTGAGTAATCTCTCGCAAGGTCACATCATCTAAGTGAATCCCCAAGACCTCCGCACGGTCACGCACCGCATTCCAGCCTGTCAGATGATGCCCTATCAGAATCTCCCGACTCAAGCCGAAATCTTGCGGGTCAAGGGCTTCATAGGTTTGTGGGTCCGCCAGAACCGCCTTCGCATGGATACCAGCTTTGTGAATAAAGGCACTCGAACCTGTGATGTAATTGTTGAAGGGAATATCAAGGTCGCAGTATCGTGCAATCACCGCGTCTATTTCTGGCAATAATGACAGATCATATTTCGACACATACTCACGATTGAGTGTATACAAGCGTGCAATCAAACCACCAAGCGGAGTAATACCATTCCGCTCACCAATACCCAACACTGTTGTATCAATGTGCGTTGCCCCCGCTTCTAATGCGGCACACGCATTCGCAATCGCGCAACCACTGTCATTATGACCATGAAATTCAATATCAAGGGGTGTTAATCGTGCCAATTGCCCAACCAAGCGATTTACCTGACTCGGCAATGCCACACCCACTGTATCCGCGATTCCCAAGCGATCAACCAAACCAAAGTTCGCAACCGCAAGATACACCCGCAACAAATCGGCTTCTCGGCTACGGAAACTATCTTCCGTACTAAATCGCAAGATGACATCAGGAGCCTGCTCACGGATAAAACTCAAAACCTCATACGCCAGCTCAATAATTTGCGGAATTGTCTTACCATGGCTTTTCTCCATTAACTTAGGCGATGTGCCAATGACAACATCAATTCCATCCACACCCGTATCTATCGCCTGTTGAGCATCCGATTTTGTACAGCGAATATGTGTCAAAATCCGGGCATTTAAATTCGCACCCACTAATGTCCGAATATCTGCCTCACTGCGTGGCGATGCACAAGGAGAAGTCATCTCCAACATCTCCACCCCAAAGGCATCCAGCAGATGTGCTATTTCCAACTTCTGTTCAGTCGAGAAGGTCGCGGTGCTGAATTGCTCACCCTCACGTAGGGTACTTTCGATAATGTGATAGCTATCAAATGACATGGTTAAGTCTCCTACAGACGTGACAAGGCATCGGCTAAAACCGAAATCGCTTGTTGATATTCATCTAAATCAAGATGTTCGTCAGGGGTGTGGTCAAGTGAGGAATCTCCCGGACCATAAGCCAAAATCGGACAATTCCAAATCGGCGCAACAATATTCATATCCGATGTCCCGGTTTTATGAACAAAGCGAGGTCGTCCACCCTGCGCCCGAATCGCACCACGAAATGCACGGCTGAGTGATGTATCTTTATCCGCAACCACGGCAAGTTCCTGACCATACGCTCGTATCTCAGCAGCATCATCTTCACCCAATCGGTCAACAATCGTCTGTGGTGTGACCATCGCGGGTAAGCGAAAGCCAATGGTCATCCTCGCCCAACCATACGCTCCATCTTGCCCAGATTGAATGTCTTGTAACGTGGCATCCAATTGTCCAAAGAGTGAATGGATGTCGGTGTTAAATACCTCAATATAATGTTGAACCCGTGACCAATACGCAAACGCACACTCCGGCGGACTCGGCACTTGTCCTGCACTATGCGCCAACGCCCCGCGCCATGACCACTCCAGCAACAATCGCCCTTTATAGCCCAATGTCATCCTGTCCCAATGCGATGGCTCACCTATCACACAGAGCTCCGGTTGATATTGTCTCACCACATGACGGGTGCCTTTACTACTTGACGCTTCTTCTTCCACTGCACCAATGACAATCAATCGGACATCTTCTGGCAAACTCGCACGCAATCCAGCCAACGCAAATGTACACAGTGCACCTTTTGCATCAACAGCCCCACGTCCATAGAGCAATCGTCCATCAATATAAACAGGCGGATTACCCCCAAACGTGTCGATATGCCCCAACAAGACAACATCCCGTGTTCCCTGCCCAATAATGCCGACTGCATTACCAACCTCATCCACGAAGGCTTCGTCGTAGCCATGTGTTTGCATCCAATTGACCAAGTGTTGTACTGCTTCAGTCTCTTCACCTGATGGACTCGGAATCGCCACCAAGTCATAAATCAGTTGTTCGGCAGTAATGTTATCCACATCAGTGTCTCGCGCGATTTCAATCATCCAACACCTCAATTACCGCATCTCGTAACTGTTTCAATTCATCTTGATTGATAATCAACGGGGGCAACAAGCGCAACACATTCACACCAGCCGGCAATGCCAACACACCGCGTTCTTGTAATTGTTGTAAGATCGGAGTCACTCGCCCGCGCAATTCAATCCCAATCATCAACCCCCACCCTCGAATCTCTCTCACTTGAGATGAATTCGCTTCTTGCAATTCACGAACTAGCCATTCACCTTTATCACGCGATTGCTCAGGCAAATTCTCATCCCGCAAGGTATTGATTGTCGCTACAGCAGATGCACAAGCAAGAGGATTACCACCAAAGGTACTCCCGTGCGACCCGCGCGGAATCTGTCCATGCACATCTCGCCAGCAAACCGCGCCCATCGGCACGCCCCCAGCCAGACCTTTGCCCATTGCCACAATATCCGGCACAATGTCTGCCTCTTCAAATGCAAACCAGCGACCCGTCCGACCAAATCCCGTCTGAATCTCATCCACAACCAGCATTACACTATGCTCATCACAC
The DNA here is from genome assembly GCA_028284565.1 of Anaerolineae bacterium. The sequence continues at coordinate 7,177 of JANQRM010000098.1, forward strand.
AACGCACGCACCCCTCGCAGATACTCTGCATCAGCGACATGCACCCCGCCTTCACCTTGCACAGCTTCAATCACCACCGCCGCTACATCCGAAGAAATCACCTCGCGCATCGCATCCAAATTGTTGTATGCCACATGCACGACATCAGGTTGCCAATCGACAAAGGGTTCACGATATTTCTTATTCCATGTTAATGACAACGCCCCCAATGTCCGTCCATGAAAACCCCGTTTCGTGGCGATAATGCCTTGTCGCCTTGTCAGCAGACGCGCCACTTTCAACGCCCCTTCAATCGCCTCTGCACCGCTGTTGCACAGAAAGAATCGATTCAACTCCGCAGGCAATACGCTCGACAACACATCATACAATTGCGCGCGTTGGTCGTTATAAAATATCTCAGGACAAGTGATTAAGGTCTCCGCTTGCTGACGTATCGTCTCCACAATCACCGGATGACTATGTCCCAGCAACGCCACCCCTTGCCCACTGGTCGCATCCAGATAGGCATTCCCCATCTCATCCCACACCGTACATCCTTGTCCTTGGACAAGCGTCAACGGACGTTTGGGATATGCACCCGACGTATGAGCATCTTCAATTCGCACTTGCAATTGCTGTGTCATCATCATGACCGAAACACCGTGCCAGCACCCTGTAGAGCCTGTGTCACAGGTTGCTCAATCCGACCATCTCCAATCACGACGCGATGGACACCACCCTCGATGGCTTCTTGTGCACCTAAGACTTTGCGTTTCATCCGACCCTGCGCCCAACTCATTACACGTTCAATCTCTTGCGATGGCACATCCCGTACCAGACTACTTTCATCAGGGAAGTTCCGATACACACCCGACACATTACTCAAAATCACTAGCGTATCCGCGTCCAATGCCTGTGCAATTGACGCACTCGCCCGGTCACCATCGACATTTAACAAGCCATCCACACTCATTGCCATCGGAGGCACAACCGCTACTTGTCCCTCAAACAACACCTGCTCAATGCCTGTCAAATCAACATCCGTGATACTCCCGCTATAATCGTCACGCACCACCCGCGTCCTACTATTCACAACTGCCCGAATCGCCCGTTTCCGTTCTCCTTGCAAGGGAACATCCTCAGTAATGCCAACCGCATCCACACCATACGAGCGTAACACATTCACCACTTCCTCATTCACCTGACGCGATGTTTCTACAAACACATCCCGCACAACAGGATTGGTATAACGCGATTGATGTCCACTCGGCGAGGTCAACATCTCTACCGGAATCCCACGCTCATTGCACAAGGCTTCCATCCGTGCGCTCACGCCATGCACGACGACTAGCGGACGTTCACGCGCTACCTGTGCCAAGTCTGCACATGCTAGCGATAAATTCAATCCAGCCCCACCACCTAATTTCACAACCAATGTATTCCGCATTTCGCTCTCCATCTTTAACTTAGGGATATATACCAACGAAATCCAACCCAGCGCATTCATCCACACCAAGCATCAAATTCATACACTGCACCGCACTACCAGCCGCGCCTTTCACCAGATTATCCAACGCCGCTATCACCACCAAATGCCGACCATTCGCATCCAACTCAAAGCCAATATCACAATAGTTAGTTCCCGCAACCACACGAGGTTCAGGGAAACGATGCAAGCCCTGTTTACCACTCACCAAACGGATAAAAGTCTCATCACGATATGAACCCCGATACAATTTCCAAATCGCTTTTTCGGCTTGAGCTTCAGTCAAGGCACAATGCGCCACCAGATGCACACCTCGCACCATCTCAATCGCAGTGACCGACATATTCAAATCTATATCTTCACCCAACATCATCTGAACCTCTGCCAGATGCCGATGCCCTGTAGCTTTATAAGTCCGTACTGCACCACTCCTTATCGGATGATGAGACCCCGCATTCGCTTGATTGCCCCCCTCAGATGACCCCACATTCAAGCTCACCGTTGCCCGTTCCAAAATGCCAGCTTGCACTAACGGATACAGTGCCAAATTAATCGCCGTCGCATTACACCCGACACCACTCGCATAAGTCGCCTCACGCAAGGCTCCTCGATTACGTTCCGGCAAGCCATAAGCAAAGCGACTCAGCCACTCAGGATTCGGATGTTCCTCCCCATACCACTGGTGATAGAGGTCGCTGTTATCCAAACGGAAATCCGCTGACAAATCAATAATCACAGGCGCAAGCTCGGCATACCGCTCAATATGTTGTGAGCTATTACCATGTGGCAAACACAAAAACAGCACGTCACAGGGTTCAAGTCTGTCAGGATGAA
>JANQRM010000536.1 GCA_028284565.1 Anaerolineae bacterium
ATTCACCTTTGCGCCACCATTGACAGATGGTTATATCTTAGGTGCTGATGATATTGGACGCGACCAATTGGCTCGGCTACTCCATGCAGGTGGCGTCTCGATGGGCATTGGCTTTTTCGGGGCGTTCTTCTCATTGAGTATTGGGCTGGTGCTGGGGATGGCTTCTGGCTATTTTGGCGGGGCATTTGATGATGTCATGAATTGGGTAATTACAACGATTGATGCTATACCTGCCCTGTTCTTGCTGATTCTGTTTTCGGCGATCTTCTCACCCTCTGCAGAGGCTTTAGTACTTGTGATTAGTTTGATAAGTTGGACAGGCACGATGCGCTTAATTCGTGGACAAACCTTCGCTATTCGTGAAAAGGAATACATTATCGCGGCGCGGGCAATGGGTGCGAGTCCGATTCGGGTGATGTTCTCACACATACTCCCTAATCTCGTCTCCGTTACAGTTATTCAATTGGCATTGGGGATTGCAGGCTTGATTCTCACGGAGTCTGCTCTGAGTTATCTGGGCTTGGGAGTTCAACCCCCGCAAGCGACATGGGGTAATATGCTGACTAAATCACAACAATTTTTCCGCTTAGGACCGCATCTGGTCGTCTTGCCGGGCTTGATGATTTTCGTCACCGTCTTGTGTTTCTACATTGTCGGTGATGGTATTCGAGATGCCTTTGACCCGACTTTACAGAAATAAATCAACTCAACAACATACCTCAAAAACTAAAGGGCGTTCCACACGAGCGTCCTTTTCTCTTTCATCAACTGTATTCAGATGTTATTGCCTGTGGGATAATGTTGTAAACTTTGTAAGGGCGGTTCGCGAACCACCCTACATTGTCTCATTTTGGCGTAAATTAAACATCATTCAGCCTAGAATAAGATAATGACTTTCCCTCGATTCACATTTGGCATGATTGTTCTCAATGGAGAACCCTTCCTGCGCTATAACTTGCGACAGTTGTATCTGTATGCTCATGAGATTATCGTGGTGGAGGGTGCGGCGACGGATGCTAAAGGAATCGCAACCCCTGATGGGCATTCCCAAGACAACACTTTGCAGATTTTGCGCGATTTTAAAGCGAATGAAGACCCGGATGATAAGCTCATTATTATCACGCAAGATGGCTTTTGGGAAGAGAAAGATGCCATGTCGCAAGCCTATGCGGAGTGTGCAACAGGCGATTATCTGTGGCAAGTGGATATGGATGAGTTCTATAAAGCAGAGGATATTGAAGCAATTGGCAAGATGCTGATGGATGATCCACAGATTACAGCGATGTCCTTTGAAACACTGACTTTCTGGGGTTCGCCAAATTATCGTTGTGATGGTTGGTCTCTGCGACGAGGGGCATCGGAGTTTCATCGCTTATTCAAATGGGGAGATGGATATCGCTATGTCACGCATCGTCCGCCGACTGTGGTGGATGAATATGGGCGCGATATGCGAAGTCGCAATTGGGTCGATGGACAGACTCTGAAAGAACAAGGCATTTATCTCTATCACTATGCGCTTTTGCTTCCCAAGCAAGTTCAGGGCAAGGTCGAATATTATCGTCATGCGAATTGGGCAAATGAGCAATTTCACGACTTGCCTCGCTGGGCATCTGAGAGCTATTTTTCCCTCGAACAGCCCTTCCGTGTACATAATGTCTATGCTTATCCCAGTTGGTTGAATCGCTATCAAGGCAGTCATCCAAAACAAGTGACAGCAATGTGGGCAGATTTGCAAACAAACGATAGCATCGACTTGCGACAAACAGCGGATATTGAAGCCTTACTCGAATCCCCCACGTATACGATGAAGCGGTTTATGGTGAAATGGCTAGATTATCCAGACCGCATGAGACTCACGCTTAATCGACTGCGCTGGTGGCTGATTAACAAATCTGCCCCGTTAAGGCATAGACTCCGAGACATCGTACGACCAACGACGAAAGCAACGTATGGTGACTGACTCCTTAAGGGTATTGCATCTCAGTACCCACGACTGTAGCGGGGGTGCGGCGCGGGCGGCATACCGACTTCACGACTCTCTGCGTCTGCTCGATGTTCAGTCACAGATGCTGGTGCGCTATAAGACTAGTTCGGATAATGATGTACTGCCTGTTTACAGATATCGGAATCGCTTACGACGGATTCAAAATCGACTAGCATATAAACTAAATGTTCGTTTGCATCAACAATATACACTCCCACCCAACACACCCTATTGGAGCGTCAATTGGTATCTCAATAATATTGCGGATATTGTGAACCAATTAAAACCGGATGTGGTTCATTTACATTGGGTTGGAGATGGATTCGTCCCTTACCGTGCCATTTCAAAAATCAATAAACCGATTGTCTGGACATTACATGATTCATGGGCGTTCACAGGTGGCTGTCATATGCCCAATGATTGTGAACGTTTTACGGATACTTGTGGCAGGTGTCCCCAGTTAGCTTCAAGTCAAGAACATGATCTTAGCCGACGGATTCACCAACATAAGCAACAGGCATGGGAAGGCGGCATACCTATGCGAATTGTTGCGCCAAGTCAGTGGTTAGCTGGAGAGGCGAAGCGCAGTTCACTCTTTCGAGACTTGTATGTGCAGGTTATTCCGCATGGCATCGACACGACTATCTATAAACCACTGGATAAAGCTGTCGCGCGCGAGGCATTGAATTTACCGCAAGATAAGAAGCTCATTTTATTCGGGGCAACAGGCGGAACATCTGACCCACGAAAAGGCTTTGCCTATCTCCAAGAAGCGTTGAATTTATTATCACCAGATGAAGATATTGAACTCGTTGTCTTTGGCAGTGACTCGGAAGTGACGCTTAACTCATCTTTCTCAGTGAATAATCTTGGTGTGGTGCGAGATGCCCTTTCGCTGGTTTTAGCCTCTTCTGCCTCAGACGTCTTTGTTATTCCATCTCTGCAAGAGCCTTTTGGTCTCACTTTGCTTGAGTCCTTAGCATGTGGCACACCGGGAGTCGGATTTGATATCGGGGGTATACCCGATATGATTGTGCATCATGCGAATGGTTATCTCGCCTCCCCTGCCGATAGCCTATCGTTGGCAGAGAGTATCCAGTGGGTTATAGATGATAGTGACCGATGGCAGAGATTATCGTCTAAAGCACGAGAAACAGTCCTTGAAAAATTCACGCTTCAGTTGATGGCAGAACGCTATTTGGAATTGTATCGCGCCTTACTCTAAGATGATATTCTCGCAAATCTCTTCGATTTGAAAACCACTGCAATCTTGAACAGATAGCTCTGGCACAACCCGATTCTCGGTAATCCACGCTTGCATTTCTTCTAAAGTCGCGGGTTCTGTATCCCAGACGTAGAATTGATCACCGAGTCCGACAGAGACGAAATATTCTTCGTTGGGGCTAGCCACAATATCAATGACCGGAGAAATATGCCAGATAAGAGGCTGAATATTGGTGTTGGTATCTAAATCCCACCAGAGAATATTGAAGTCATCTGCGCCTGTGATAAGTACATTATCTTTCTTTAGCAACGTCGCGGTAGTCACCCTATCAGTATGCCCACTTAATGTTGCAATTCGTTCCCCTGTGTTTATATCCCATATCACAATGTTCGTTTCCTGATTAGCAGTGATAACCTGTTGTTCATCTGAGGTCAGCAGAAGGATATACGAAAGGCTTCCTAATTCAATGGTTTGAATAAGTTCACCTGACTCAAAATCCCATTGATATAGCAGTCCATCACGACCAGTTGCAAAAAGCCATTGATTATCGGAACTCACAAGTGCTTTTACGACAGGTGTCTCATTTGTTTCAAACTGCCGTATCGCTTCCCCAGTCTCCAAATCCCACAGCGTAACACCTCGCCCAAAGTTGCTAATGGCTTGAGTTGGGCTACTATTCGGTGTCTGCACAGGCACAAATTGAAGCGTGAAAATAGGGCTATCGCCAACGTCAATTTCTCGGATAACTGACCGATTTTCAATATCCCACAAGACGATAATATTGGGTGATCCTCCCGGAGGATTTCCGGGTCCGCGATTATTGGCTCCAGTCAAGGCGTATCGTCCATCATCGCTTGTAATCACAATTTCAGGCATATAAATGTGTGGAGTTGCCCATTTGTCTA